>NZ_QGGI01000005.1:0-131948 GCF_003148465.1 Oceanotoga teriensis | reverse complement strand
GAATGCTTTGGCTATAGCTAAAAAATTTAAAAATGATGCTGATTTTGTTGTTGCAATTTCTACACCATCAGCACAAGCAGCAAAGAATGAAATAGATGATAAGCCAATAGTTTTTTCAGCTGTAAGTGATCCAGTTGGGGCTGGTTTGATAGAGAATTGGGGTAAGAATACTTCTAATGTTGTTGGAATTAGTGATATGTTACCTATTGAAACACATTTTAAATTGATGAAAGTAATAATGCCAACTAAGAAAAATATAGCAATTTTATATAATCCTGGGGAAGCAAATTCTAAATTTATATTGGATAGATCAAAAAATATAGGAAATAAAATAGGACTTAATATAATAGAAGTTGCTGGCAGTAATGTAAATGAACTTATAACCTCTGTCAATTCTAATATAGATATGATAGATGTTGTTTATTTGATAACAGATAATTTAGTTTCTTCCAGTGTTGAAATCTTGTCGAAAATATTTTATGATAATAAAATTCCAGTAGTTGCTTCAGATGTTGAAATTGCTAAGAAAGCAGCTTTTATAGGATTTGGATTTGATTATCATTCAATGGGATGGGCTACGGGAAAAATACTTATAAGATTGATAAATGGTGAGAGTACTTCTGATATAGAATCTCAAATTATAGATCCTATATATTTGAACCTTTATGTGAATTTAAAGAGAGCTGAAAATGCTGGAATTGTTGTTCCAAAAAATATTATAAATAAGGCAGATATATTAATAAAGGAGTAATAAAATATGGATGTTTTGTCGATTTTCGAACAAGGTATGATAATGGCTATAGTTTCGGTTGGAGTTTTTGTGAGTTTTAGAGTTATTGATATGCCAGATTTGACTCCTGATGGTTCTTATGTTACAGGAGCAGCAGTTTCTGTAATTCTTATGTATTCAGGAATACCATGGTTTTTATGTGTTTTTTTGGGAGCTTTTTTTGCTGGTGTTTCTGGTTTTTTTACAGCTTTAATAGTAAATAAGTTGAAAGTTAATTCTTTGCTTGCGAGTATTTTAATAATGACTATGTTGTATTCTGTAAATATAAGAATTATGGATGCACCCAATCTTCCAGTACCAGATGGTGGAAATTATTCTTCTGAAAAAATTATTCAAGAGAGTAATAAATTAGATGATTTATTGGGTGATTTTGATTTTCAAGATGGAAATGATATTCAAGAGAAACAAGAGATAAAAAAAGTTACTTTAAGTCCTTTAAAAAGAGATAATAGATTTTTGGTGCTTTTTTTAATTCTTTGTGGAAGTTTGATTATTCTTTATATATTATTTAAAACAGAATTTGGTATTGCTCTTAGAGGTTTTGGAGGTAATAAAGAAGGGATAAAAAATTTAGGAATGAATCCAAATATTTTAAGTTCTTTTGGGATGTTTTTTTCAAATTTTTTAGCCGGATTAGGTGGAGCTATTTTTGCTTCTTATGCTGGATTTAGTGATGTTAATATGGGGACTGGTATAGTTGTAACTTCTCTTGCTTCAATAATAATAGGAGAAATTTTAATTGGAAAATTAAATTTTGCTTTTAATATTTTTGCTCCAGTTATAGGGGCTATTATATATCAATTCTTATTAGCAGTTGCTATGAAATATGGATATGCAATAGGCTTTAAATCCAGTGATATGAAACTTTTAACAGCTTTATTTATAATTTTAGTTATAGGTTTTGAAAAATTGGAGGTGAAAAAATGGTTTCTCTTGAAAAAATAAAGGTGATTTATGATAATGGAGTTATTTCAAAAACGGTTCTTGAAGATTTTAATCTTAACATAAAAAAAGGTGATTTTATAAGTGTGATAGGTGAAAATGGAGCAGGTAAAACGACATTCTTTAAGGTTTTAACTGGTGAAATTAAGCCTGTATCTGGAAATTATATTTTGAATGGTAAAGTAATAAAAAATAAAAAATCTCATTTTCTTTTTAGAAAACTTGGGGTTGTTTATCAAAATCCTGAAATTGGAGTTTTTCCGGATTTAACTATAGAAGAAAATCTTATTTTGGGTTCAAGAAAAGGAAATAAACATTTGATGTTCCGAAGCTTAACAGGAGTTGAATTTCTTGAAAGTTTAGAGATAGGTCTTGAGAAAAGATTAAAAACAAAAGTTTCTAATTTATCTGGAGGTCAAAAACAGATGCTTTCTCTTGTAATAGCCTCTATGACTAAGCCTGATATATTATTATTAGATGAACATACTGCAGCATTAGATCCTCAAAATTCTAAAAAAGTTATGGATTTAACTTATAAAATAAATCAAAAATATGGAATTACAATTTTGATGATATCTCATAATCTTGAATTATTAAAAAAATATCCTACAAGAATTGTTGAAATAAAAGATGGGAAGATTTTTAATGATATAAATTCAAATATCAATAGAAATTGTTTAGTAGTTTAGGAAGATTTTTTCATATTGACATAATTTTTTTATGATGATATAATGAATTTAATTTTGATTATTTAAGGTGATTTTTTATGATTAAGGATAATAATAAAAATTTAATAAATATATTTTCATTTTTTAGGGGCGGCACCCAAATGTCGCCCTTAATCTGTTTTAGCAGATAAGGCGAAATTGATTGGCGGGTGTCTTTTAAAAAAGACACCCGCTTTTTTATTTATGTTTATAAATTAAGGGAGGAATTATTATGAGAAGATTTTTAGTTTTAAGTTTTGTTTTGTTCAATTTTATTTTTGTTTTTTCTTTAAAGATAGGTATTTCACAGATAGTAGATCATCCAGTTTTGAATTCTGTATACGAAGGAGTTATAGATGCTTTAAATGCAGAAGGTATTCAGGCTGATATTGATTATCAGAATGCACAAGGGATATTTCAAAATGCTTTGGCTATAGCTAAAAAATTTAAAAATGATGCTGATTTTGTTGTTGCAATTTCTACACCATCAGCACAAGCAGCAAAGAATGAAATAGATGATAAGCCAATAGTTTTTTCAGCTGTAAGTGATCCAGTTGGGGCTGGTTTGATAGAGAATTGGGGTAAGAATACTTCTAATGTTGTTGGAATTAGTGATATGTTACCTATTGAAACACATTTTAAATTGATGAAAGTAATAATGCCAACTAAGAAAAATATAGCAATTTTATATAATCCTGGGGAAGCAAATTCTAAATTTATATTGGATAGATCAAAAAATATAGGAAATAAAATAGGACTTAATATAATAGAAGTTGCTGGCAGTAATGTAAATGAACTTATAACCTCTGTCAATTCTAATATAGATATGATAGATGTTGTTTATTTGATAACAGATAATTTGGTTGCTTCAAGTTCAAAAATTTTAGGTAAGATATTTTATGATAATAAAATTCCAGTAGTTGCTTCAGATCAAGGATCTTCTGAAAATGCAGCTTTTATAGGATTTGGTTTTGATTATTATTCAATGGGAAGGGCTACAGGAGAAATACTTATAAGATTGATAAATGGTGAGAGTACTTTTGATATGGAGTCTAAAGTTATAGACTCAAAATATTTGAACCTTTATGTGAATTTAAAGAGAGCTGAAAATGCTGGAATTAATGTTCCTGAATCATTTATATTAAAAGCTGATAAATTGGTGAAATAATAAGAAAGAACTGTTTTATAAAACAGTTCTTTTTTATTTTATTATTTCAAGAATTTCTTTAAAATTTTTTATATTATAGTCTGCAATTTCAAATTTTTTTCCACAAGGATTAAAATATATAGTTGAGATATTTGCATTTTTCCCGGCGATGATGTCTATTTTTCTATCGCCTATTGTAATTGTTTGTTCTTCTATTAAATTGTGTTTGTTTATTAAATGATTGATACCTTCAGGATGAGGTTTTCTTTCAAAAAGATCATCTTTTGTGACTATATCATAAAAATATCCAGATAAATGATAATGATCTAATAAAGTTGAAGCTGATTTATAACTTCTATGTGTAAATATAAAATTTTTTCCTTTATTTTTTACAACATATTTTAATATCATTTCTGTGAATTCGAAAGGTTGTCTTTCTTCAAAAGGAACGAATGATTCAGCTTTTTTTATATTTTTTTCTGTAGATTTGTCAATTTGATACTTTTCGTTTAAATAATCTAAAAGAGCTTTTTTGGAAATTTTAGAATTTTTATAAATCGATTCAAAATTTTCTTCTATTCCATTTTTTTCTAATATGTTTATAACAGATTTACTATAAGCAGGATATATGTTAAATAATGTTCCCCCAAAATCCCATATGTAATTTAGGAATTTCATAGATTCACCCCTTCATGATAAATTAATTACCATTATATTATATCATATGGTGAGAATATTCACAAAATGTTATTTTTTTTTGTATTTTAATTTTAAAAAAATGAATGTGATATAATTATTAAGGTTGGTTAAAGAAAAATTAAAGTATAAGAACTGTAACGAAATGTTTATGAAATATATTTCTTATATAATGAATTTGTATATTTTATCATATACCAAATAAGGAGGTTGTTTTTATGCCAAAAATGACTGTTAATGTAAGTGCAAAATGTGAAAATCCTACAAAACTTGTTGTTAAAGCAAGAAATTTTGAAATAATCGTTGATGAACCATCAAACTTAGGTGGAACTGATCATGGACCAAATCCAGTTGAATATGTTCAAGCTGCTTTGGCTGGTTGTTTAAATGTAGTTGGACATGTTGTTGCTAAGGAAATGGGTTTTGAATTAAAGGGACTTGAGGTACAGTTAGATGGATTTTTAAATCCTGCAAAATTCATGGGAAAATCTGATGAAGAAAGAGCTGGATATCAAGAAATAAATGTTAAAATGATTCCTGATACTGATGCCGATGAAGAAACATTGAATAAATGGTTAGAACAGGTTGAAGAAAGATGTCCTGTTTCTGACAATATAAAAAATCCTACACCTGTAAAAATAACTTTAGGATAATTCAGACCGGCTTTTGCCGGTTTTTGTTTTAAAAGTTTTTTATTACAATAATGTTATGTTACCAAAATGAAATTTAAAATTCGCTTTTTATATTTAGAAGTTTTAAATTAATATTATAAAAATCTATTATTTTTTTTATTTTATTTGTTATAATATTTCATATGGAAGTATTTATTATGGAGGAGTACATATGAAAATTTTTGATTCGAGATTACAATCGTTGGACTTACCTACACTGTTTAAAATTTTATCAAATCAATCGAGGCTTGAGATTTTAATTTTATTAAAAGAACAGTGTTTTACTGCAACAGAGATTTCAAAGCAATTAGATATGGATATTTCAACGGTTTATAGACATTTAAAATATTTAAAAAATTATGGATTGATAAGATCTTTTCAGCTTGAAAATACTGAGAGATATGATTTAGCTTCTAAATATTTATATGAGCTTATTGAAGCTGCTATATCTGCACTTTCTGGGATAAAAGGAACAAGAGCTTTTTCTTCTGGAATGGTTAAAATTTATTCTTCTTCTATTGAAGAAATAAAATCTATAAAACCTGATAAGGTTTTAGATGTCAGGGGAGAGATGTGTCCAGTTCCGGATATTCAGTGTAGAAATACTTTGAGAGAGATGAAGCCAGAAGAAATTCTCGTAGTAGTTGTTGATTATCCTTTATCTAAGGAGAGAATTCCGGATAATATAAGATCTGAAGGTCATGAACTTTTAGCAGTTGATGAGGATAAGTTGGGTGATACTCGTATTTATATAAGGAGGAGATAATTGTGTTTGATGTAGCTGTTATAGGCGGAGGACCTGGTGGTTATGTTGCAGCAATAAGATCTGCACAACTTGGAAAAAAAGTTGCTATAATTGAAAAAGAAAATTTTGGTGGTACATGTACTAATTGGGGTTGTATACCTACCAAAGCTATGTTGGCAGCTTCACATTTATATGATGAGATAAATAATAAATCAAAGAAGTTTGGTTTAAATATAGATAATGTTGATTATGATGTAAAAGGTATCATGAAACATATGAATAAATCTATCACAATGTCAAGAAAAGGTGTAGAGTTCTTGATGAAAAAAAATAATATAGAAGTGCTCAAAGGTACCGCAATTGTTAAAGATAAGAATCATATTATGATAAAAGAAACAGAAGAAGTTGTAGAGTCTTCTAATATCATTTTAGCACATGGTTCTGTTCCTGTTATGTTTCCACCATTTTCTGAAGTTGAAGGAATTTGGACAAGTAATGATGTTTTTATGATGGATGAATTACCTGAATCTATTTTGATTATGGGTGGGGGAGTAATAGGAGTAGAATTTTCAACTTTTTTTGCAACTCTTGGTAAAAAGGTAATACTTGTTGAGTTGTTTGATCATATACTTCCTTATGAGGATGTAGATGTTGCAAATGAAGTCAAGAAGTCTTTGAAGAAAAAAGGTGTTAAGATATTAGAAAAGCATAAGGTTCTTGGAGTTGAAAAAAATGATGATTCTTTTATAACTAAAGTTCTCGATGTAGAAAAGAATGAAGAGATTTCTTTTGAAAGTTCTAAGGTTTTAATGGCTGTTGGAAGAAAACCTAATATTCCTCAAGATTTGAGAGATCTTGGATTAGAAATAGAAAAAGGTGTAGTTACAGATAAAACTCTTAAAACTAATATAGATAATATTTATGCTATTGGAGATTTGAGAGCTCAAATAATGCTTGCTCATGTTGCAAGTATGGAAGGTATTGTTGCAGCACATAATATTGCTGGAGAAATTAAAACTATGGATTATTCAGCAGTTCCGTCTATTATTTTTTCAAGTCCAGAAGTTGCTTCAACTGGTTTGAGAGAATCAGATGTGGATTTAGAAAAAGTTATTATTTCAAAATTTCCAGTTTCTGCTAATGGTAGAGCGAGAACCATGGAAGAAAAAGATGGATTTATCAAAATAATTGCTGATAAATCAAGTGGCAAAGTTTTGGGTGTATCTGCTGTTTCTCCTAATGCAACTGATATGATTATGGAGGGGGTAATTGCTGTTAAAGAAGGTTTGACAGTTGATAAATTGGCAGATATGATACATCCTCATCCAACTTTAACGGAATCATTCCTCGGTGCCATAGAAGGTGCTGAAGGTAAAGCTATACATTTATAATTTTTCGGTAGGAGGGATTTTATGAAGAAGTTTGCTGAATCTCATGAATATGTGATTGTTGAAGGCAATGTTGGAACAGTTGGAATTTCGGTTGGTGCAGCTGACGAATTGGGAGATATAACATATGTAGATCTTCCAGAAGTTGGAAAAGAAATAAAGAAAGGTGACGCCGTTTGTTCAGTTGAATCTGTTAAATCAGCAGGAGATATTTATTCACCTGTTAGCGGAAAAATTATAGAAGTAAATTCTGATCTTGAAGACGCTCCAGAAAAAATAAATGAAGATGCTGAAGGTGAAGGTTGGATTTATAAAATAGAACTTTCTGATGAATCTGAACTTGACTCATTAAAGGACGAGGATTGATATAAAAAATAAGACCTTTTTAAGGTCTTATTTTTTTATGAAGTTTAGGGTATTTTGTATAATTATTTTTGTTTGTTCTTCTCGGCTTATTTGGGATGGATTATCGCCTTCTTGTTCTCCATAATATCCAAATTGTGCGTGGTTTCCTCCAATTATTTCAACATATTTTGTTGAATCTGGTAAATATTGTTTATTATTTTTTATCTTTTCTTGATTTGCAAGTCCATCATTTTCAGCATAAATGGATAATACATTTATATTTGAATTTGAAAGGTCATTGTTTTCGGCTGGGTATGCTGCGTATAATATGAGATTTTTTATTTTATCTGGATTTTCATAGACATATTTTGCTGCCATTGCTCCGCCAAGTGAATGACCAGATATATACCAATTTTTTACTTCTGGATAATCTTGTATTATCTTATCAGCTTTATATGAATTGAATATTGCAAGATTGAAAGGCATTTTTGCTATTATTACTAATATGTCTTCTTCTGCCAATTTTTCTGCAAATATTGAATAAGATTTTGGATCTACTCTTCCTCCAGGATAAAATATTAATCCAGTTTCATACTTTTGAGGTTTGAATACTATATTAGAAGTATTTTCTATTTGTATTCCTTCATTATTTGAATTTAAAATTTCTTTGGCTTCTTTCATCGGTCCTAATGGATTTAATGACCATATACTGAATAATATAAATACTATAATAAAAGATAAGATTATTATTTTTAAAAATTTTTTCATCATTTCACATCCCGTTTTATTTTTTATCTTCATAGTATTATATCATGTTTAAGAGTATAAACAGAAACCGAGAGTTTTGAACTCTCGGTTAAATTTTTATTTTTTTAAGAAATCAAATATTTCACTTAAGTTAGGTTGTTCTAAAAGTTCATATTCTTTCATCCATATTACTTTTCCATCTTCATCTATTAAAACATTTGCCCTTTTGTCAAATCCTTTTTCATCGAAAAATAGATTATAATCTTTTCCTATTTTACCATGAGGCCAGAAGTCAGAGCCTAATTTCAATTTTTTTAATTTTAATTCTTTTCCCCAAGCAGCTTTACAAGGTGCTGAGTCTACACTTATTCCAATTGGAATTACATTGTAGTTTTCAAATTCATCATGTTTTATGTCCAAGTTTTTCATCTGTGTTTCACATACAGGTGTCCAAGCAAATGGATGAAAAGAAAGTAATATTTTTTTTCCTTTGAAATCATTTAATTCAAAAATTTTTTCATCCTGATCTAAAATTTTAAAATTTGGTGCTTTTTCTCCAATTTTCAATTCCATAATATTTCCCCCTTTTTATTTTTTGGAATTAATGAATTCCTCAATTCTTTTTAAATTTCTTTGCCTTTTATACAGAGGTTCTTTTGTATTTTTATATATGCTTAACTGTTCATCAAAAGGTTTTCTTTCAGTATTTTTATATATTATTCCAAGTGGAAATTCATCTTCTTTTAAAGCTAATTTGATAGCTTCTTCTTTGTTTGTGTAATCGTATTTTTCATCTAATTTATATGTATGATCTTTGAACCATTTAAAAGTATTTATTTTATTAAAAGTCACACAAGGTTGATATATATCTACTAGGGCATAACCTGGGTGTTTTATCGCTTCTTTTATTATTTCAGTAGTTGTTTTAGGGTCTGTTACACTTCCTCTTGCGACAAAAGTTGCACCAGTTGCTATTGCAACAGCTATTGGATTAAATGGTTTTAATATTACGCCATTTACTTGTACAGGAGTTGTCATGCCAGTTTGAGTTGTTGGTGAAGCTTGACCTTTTGTTAATCCGTATATCATATTATCATGTACTATATTTGTTATATTTATATTTCTTCTTATAGTGTGTATGAAATGATTTCCGCCTTCACCATACATATCTCCTTCACCACTTTCAGCTATAACTGTTAAATCAGGTCTTGTTGCTTTTATAGCTGTTGCTGCTGGTAAAGCTCTTCCATGAAGACCATTGAAAAAATTTGTTTTAAAATAATGAGGTATTTTGGCTGCTTGTCCTATTCCAGAAACTAAAACAAAATTTTCAGGATTTAGGTTTTCGATCTCTTCAAGAGTTTTTTTCAATAAGTTTAATATACCAAAATTTCCACATCCAGGGCACCAAGCTATATCTAAATTATCTTCATAATCGAGTGAGAAAGTTTTTGTTTCATTCATGTTAATACCTCCTTATATTATTTCTTCTATTTTTTTAATCAATTCTTCAACTGAAAATGGCATTCCATCATATTTTAAAATTCTATTATCAATATTTATATTTGTCTCTAATTTCAATAAATTTGCGAATTGTCCAGTTGCATTGTTTTCAACTACTATTATTTTTTCAGCTTTTTTTAATAAGTCTTTTACTTTGTTATTTAGAGGATATAATTGTGTGAAATGAAGCATAGATGTGTTTTTGATTTTTGATTTTTTTAAAGCTTCTTTTACAGAATTATAATTAGAGCCCCAAGATATTATGAGATTTTTAAAATCTTCAGAACCTATTATTTCAGGCATTATGGCATTTTCTTTTAATAGATCTAATTTACCCATTCTCTTATCCATCATTTTGATTCTTATATCTAAATCTTCTGTTATGTGTCCATATTCGTCATGTTCATCTGAATCAACTCCAACTATTCCTTCACCGTAATTTGGTATACCTCTTGGTGATATACCATTTTCAGTTATTTTATATCTTTTATAATTTTTATCAGTTTTTATAAAATATTTCTCTATTTTTATATTATCTAAATTAAATTTTTTAACATTATAATAAGAGTCAACAAAATATTGATCAGTTAATAGAAATACTGGCACTTGATACTTATCTGCTTCATTGAAAGCTTTTTGAGAAATAAAGAATGCATCTTCAATATTACCTGGAGCATATATTATTCTTGGAAATTCACCATGACCTGAATACAAAGCCAAATTTAAATCTTCTTGTGCGGTTCTTGTTGGCAATCCTGTTGCGGGTCCAGGTCTTTGAGCTATATGAATTACCATGGGCGATTCAAGCATTCCAGCAAGAGAAACTCCTTCTTCCATCAAAGAAAACCCTCCACCAGATGTTGTCACCATAGATCTCGCTCCAGCATACCATCCACCTATGGCCATATTTATTGCAGCTATTTCATCTTCTGCTTGTTCAACGAGTATATCATCAAATTTTTGTGAAAAATTTGCAAGAGATAATAAAACACCTGTACCAGGAGTCATAGGATATGAAAATATAGAATCACAACCTCCAGCTAAAGCTCCAAGGGCCACGGCATCATTTCCATTTATTAATAGATTATCTTTTGTTTCTTCATTATTTTTTATTTGAATTTTTAGATCTTCTGATGAATAAAGTTTTTTACCTTCATCATAACCTTTTTCAATCGCTTGAATATTTTTTTGTATTATATCTTTTGATTTTTTTGCAAAATAATTTTCCATATGTTTTTTCAGTTGCTCTTTTTCTATTCCAAATAATGATAAAACAAAACCAACAGCAACTATATTTGAATATATTTTACTTCCAATTTCATTGGCAATTTTAAAAATAGGAATATCTATTAAGTTTTTATTATCAAGGTTTAGAGTTTCTTTTTCAGCTATTATTATCGTTTCAGTATCTATACGATTTTCTAAATGATCTACTGATTTTTTTGTTAGGGGTAATAATAGATCTATTTTGTTTATATGTGTTCTAACTGTATCAGATCCAACTCTTATTTCTGTAGAATTACTACCACCTCTTATTCTTGACATGTATTCTTTGGTTGCAAATACATTAAAACCTTCTTCTTTTAGTATTTTTGTCAGTATTTTTTCTATTGTTTGAATTCCTTGACCTGCTTCTCCAGATAAAACTATTGAGACATCATCTTTGAATATTTTTCCCATTTGTGTCCCTCCTCGATTGTCTAATTATAAAAATAATTGTTAATTTTTATTTTTGTTTTTTAAAGTTCTTTTATATATATTATAACATATAATCTATTTCGATTAAACTAATTTCTATCAAAATTATCGGAATTATACGTTAAGTTTTTCTAAAAAAAGTTTGTGAGCTTGACAAACTTTAAACTTAAGTGTTATACTTTAATATAACACTAAATAAATAATTTTTATCGGGAGGTATTTTAATGACCAAGAAATATCAATATATATTTCGAGCTGTTATTGCAGTTTTATTTGCAATTTTAGGGGTTTTTATTCCTTCGGCAGTCTTTAAGGTTATATTTGCTTTTTTGACAATTTTTATGTTAGCTTTGAATTTTAGAAAGTTTACTGTCTTTTTAATTATTTTTGTAGCTATATTTTTTCTATTGCCTGGAGTTTCTATAGCTGTTTATAAAAGTAGGAATTTTGAAAGAGATTTTTCTAATTTTTGGATGTATTTATACAATGATAATGAATATAAAAAAATTTGGAAATATGATTTTTCAAGGGTTTATATTCCAGATATGGAAATAAAGAGTTCTAATCAAATTTCTTTTAGAGGAAGTGCATTTGAACTGGTTTTTGATGAAGAGTCTAATAAGATTTCCATACCTTCTGAATTAACTTATTATTATGATGGAAATAAACTTATTTTTGATTCAAGAGATTATTTGAATGCTAAGATGAAGATAATTATAGGGACTAAGAATAATGATTATACATCTCTTTTTGTCGATGCATCTTATTTAGAAATGAAAGGTTCTTCTTTTTCGTCTAAATATATTGATTTAGATGTCGTTAATCTAAAAGTTTTTAATGGCATTAATTCTAAAAATATTCATATAAATAGCAATGTTGTTTATTTGACGTCTTTTTTTAATTCTGATTTTATAGATATCGATGGAGTTTCTGTTAAATTAAATAATTTTCTTATAGATTCAGAAACATTTAATATTAAATCTGATGTCTTAGATATTTCTGGTGAATTTTATGTAAAGAAATTAAACTTTGAAGGTACTTCTATTAATTTCGATTTAAAGCTTCATGAAACAGAAAATTTTTATTCTTCTGGTACTACTATAAATGGTAGTCTTGAATATCTTGATAATTGGGAAGAGGATAAAAGAAGTATTAAGTTGTATGGAGAAATAGGGGATGTTGAAATAATAACAAGAAAAGATAATAAAGGTGAGTTTGATATAAGAAATGATAAGGGTATTCTTATTAATAGAATTGATTAGAAGGATGTGATTTTAATGCTTGGGAAGGTCGATAAACATAGTGGAATCCCTGCATATATTCAGATTATGAATCAAATTCGTAAGGAAACTATAATGGGAAACTTGAAGAGTGGAGATCAACTTCCACCTGTTAGAGAAATGCAAAAAATTTTTGGTGTTAATATAAATACAGTAACGAGGTCTTTGGAAAAATTATCTAATGAAGGCCTTATTGAAGCTCAACATGGAGTTGGTTATTTTATAATGGAGGACAGTTCTGTGAGTGATAAGGCAATTAATATAATAAGAGATGCTGTTAAGGCACTCAAAAATTGTAATATTGATTTACAGATGAGTATGCTTTTGTTGGAGGAGGTATGGAAAGATGACTGATTTTCTTAAAAAAACTGAAGCTTATTTTATGAAAGAATTTACTGAAAAAGCTGGAAGAATTGCAATATTTTCACTTTTTTTAATGATTCCTGAAATTTATACAAAGATGATTTTTTCTTTTATTTTTATAACTTTTATGTTGGCTTCTGATATACATAATGGAAAATTTTCAACTTTGATAGCTCTTCCTTTTTCATATAGAGATATCTTTTTGAATTCATATTTATTTTTAATTTTTATCACTACCATAACGACTTTTGCGGGAATTGCTTTTTATCAAGTACCTAATTTTATGATTTGGAGTTTATTTATTAAACAATTAATATTTATAACTTTTTATTACTCTGTTTCTATTTTAAGCGTTACTTTTGGAATGGATAATTTTGGAATACCTTTGTTAGTACTTGCAATAGACTTTTTTGTTGGTATTATAGGCGGATTTGATATTCCAAATATGAATCCATATAAACTTTTTTCACCTATTTTTCAAAAATCTTTATTATTATCTGGAATTTTTAGTATTATTTTATTTATTTCTGCCTTTATATTTTTTTGTAGAAAGGGGGTTCAGAAATAATGATTTCTGTTAATAATTTGGTTAGAAGTTTTGGTTCTAAAACTATTTTGAATAGAGTATCTTTTGAAGTTCCAGAAGGAGAAGTTTTTTCTTTAATAGGTCCTAATGGAGCGGGTAAAACTACTACGATGAGATGTCTTTATGGAGATCTTAAACCAGATAGTGGTAATATAAGTATATTTGGTGAAAAATTTAGTGCAAAGCTTAAGACTAATATAGCTGTTATGTCTGAAGATAGATTGACTTTTAAAAGATTTAAAGGCGAAGATTATTTTAAATTATGGAAAATGTTATATCCGAATTTTGATGAAGAAGTTTTTTCTAATTTTATTCTTCATTATAGATATGATTTAAATCAGAAAGTTTCAACTATGTCTATGGGGCAGAAAACTTTGTTTCATCTTGCTTTGACTATTTCAAGTGGAGCAGATCTTTTAATTTTGGATGAACCTACTCAAAATCTTGATCCAGTTATTAGACATGAAATTTTGGATATAATTAGAAATTTTGCAATAGATAGAAATAAAACTATTATTATTTCATCTCATGAAATATATGAACTTGAAGAGATTTCGACTTCTTTTGCTATAATAAAAGAAGGAAAAGTTTTATATTCTGATACTATAGATGATGCAAAATCTAAGCATAGGATTATTAATAAGGGTGAAACAGTTCCTAATGGTAAAGTTGTTGCTAATATAAATGAAGAGATATTGATCGAAACTGATGAGGATGTTGGAAGATATGCAACATTTAAAGAAATTTCATTGGCTTATTTGAAAGAAAATAAAGGTTTTAGTCCTTTTTAATTTTTTTAACATTAAAAGAGAAGATATTTTTAATAGATATATCTTCTCTTTTTTATATTTTCATTATTCAAATAAAATATTATCTAAGAACCAATTCATTTTTATAAGTTGTTCATCATTTATTTGTACATTTCTTGGGATCTTAAGATTACTTTTTGAGTCATATATAGGGCCTTTGAATATCATATTATCATCGGATTTTATTTGTTCTTTTATTATGTTTATTAAATTTTGTGTTTGAGGTTTTATATTATTACTCATAGGAGCTATGTCCACTATACCAGATTTTAATCCACCCCAGAATTTTTCAATTTCTTCGGATCCTCCAAATAAATCAAAGAAAGAAAAATTAGAGCCTTTGATTATATCTTGTATTATATTTGAATAATATTTTCCCCATTTCCATATTACTGAAGTTAAATAGGTTTTTGGTGCGAATTCTCTCATATCAAAATGATATCCTATAGTATAAACTCCATATTTTTCTCCAATTTTCATGACTTCTGCACTGTCTTGATGATGAGTTAAAATATCAGAATTTTTCATGTTTATAAGATATTCTGTTGTTCTTTTTTCATATTCTTTATTTGCCCAAGAGTTTGTCCATCCAATCCAAATTTTTGCTTCAGGGTTTACTGATTTTACACCAAGGGCGAAAGCATTTATTCCCATTATTACTTCAGGTATGCCAAAAGGAGCTACATAGCCTATTACATTTGTTTTTGTTTTTAATCCGGCTATTATTCCAGTTAAATATCTTGGTTCATACATTCTTCCAAAGTAGGTGTTTATATTTTCTTGTGTTTGATATCCAGAAAAATGTTGGAATTTTACATTTTGAAATTGAGATTGTTTATGTTCATTTAAGTAGTCAAAACTTGTTGAGAAAGTTAGTTTATAATCTTCTTTTTCAATTTTTTCCATTAATTCTTTGAATTTTTTTATATTATCTATATTTTCAAAAGATTTTGTTTCTATTTCATTTTTAAATTTTTCTTGAACGTATTTTCTGCCTATTTCATGCGAATAAGTCCATGCAGATTCATTTATTCCAGTATTATATATGAAAGCTACTTTTATTTTTGTTTCACCTGTGAATAATATTCTTGGTAATTGCCATATATTTAATCCTTCTGTACCAGATTCTCTTTCTATTTCTTTTATTATTTCTTTTACCTTATTTTTGAATATTTTATTGTCTGAATCTATTATTAATCCATATGTTTCTATATATTTTAAAAAAGCATCGCCGGCAGATTTTTTTAATTTTTGTCCACCAATTATATTATAAGTTTTTTTAAAAGGTATGAAATAAGTTGTTATGAAATCTTTATATTTATCATTTATAAGAGAATTTTGAGTTTTGTGAGTTTTTATTATGTCATACATTTGAGCAAATTTTCCTTCTTCTGTAAACCATAACTCATTAATTTTTGTTTTTTTATAAAATTTTAAGAATTCATAGTATATTTTTATTTCTTGATCATCTGGATCCCATTTTGGAACGAGTCTTTTCACTTTTGCTTGTATTGAATAGGCATTTACATATTTTAAAACACTGACTCTTTTATTACCTTCTACAACGTAGAACCAGTTTAGATATTCATAAACTTCTATTGGATCTCTTATACCTTCTTCATATTGAATTTGTAATAGATTTATCCATTTTATAGAAAATTCTGTTTTTTCATCGAATATTGGGTAAAAATTATTTGCAAAGGATAAAGCTCTTGAATGATAGTAAGTACCTTGAATTTTTTCTAAAGGTATATCAACTAATCCGAGATCTTCTTCCCTTATTATATCAACATTTTCTATTATGTTTTCTAAGGATGGTAAATAACCTTCTTTTCCAGAACTAATTTTACTTATAAAGTCTTTTTTTCCAATTTTTTTGGCTTTTAAATATTCATCTGTTAGTTTATTTCTATTATTGTACATTTTTAATCCCCCAAATTATTTTAAAACTATCTCTTTAGTTTTTGTAGCTTTTAATCTTTTTATTTCAAGAATAATTTTTTTCTCTTCATCATATTTTATTTTTTGATAAGGAACTGAATTTATCATATAGGATATCATATTTTCTTTTCTTAATTTAAAATCAAGTTGATTTATAGTATAAGCTCTGTGTATATGTCCATATAACCATAATTTAGGAAATATTTGTTTGTACATATCACCGAAATTTTTTGAAGGTATATGATATCTATCAAATTTTTTTATTGTGTTTTCTATTAGAGGCGGATTATGTGTCGCTACTATGTCTATATTTTTAATTCTTTTTAGAAGCATTTTTATGTTAATATCTCTTTTGAATTTTGCAGTGTCTTTTTCAGATATATGAAATGGTTTTATTCCATATGATAAAGCTCCTGAAAAGGCCATTATATTGATATCTTTTTTTATGTATCTTTTTAGGTTTATGAGACTTTTATTTAGAACAAGAAAACCTTTATATATATCAGAATATTTTTCATTTTCTTCTTTGTATACTTCTGGGAAGTATTTTTTATCATGATTTCCATGTACCATTATACTCAATGAAGGCTTGAATTCATTATTTACATAGTCCATATATCCAGGTGAAAGGTCTCCACATCCAATCAATAGATCATAATTTTTGTTTTCTCTGTTTTTTAATGTGACTTCTTCATCAGATACAGATATTATATCTATCATTTGTTTCTCCTTTTTAATCACTTTTTATATATTTTATCATATTCATTTTAAAACTTTTGCATAAAAAATAAACGAGCAGAATTAAATCTACTCGTTTATTTTTTATTTATTTAAATATTTTTCAATATCTTTTGATAGAGAAAGTGGCTTTTTTATAGGAGCATATCTTTTTACTACATTGCCCTGTTTATCTAAAAGAAATTTTGTGAAATTCCATTTTATATCTTCACTATTTAAAAGACCCTTTACTTCAGATTTTAAGTATTTGTATATTGGATGAGTATTTTCTCCATTTACATCTATTTTATCAAATAGTTGGAAAGTTACATTATAATTTAATTTACAGAAACTTCTAATTTCTTCATTTGAGCCAGGTTCTTGCTCGCCAAATTGATTACATGGAAATGCAAGTATTTCAAAATCTTTTCCTTTATATTTTTCATAAAGTTCTTGTAATTCTTCATATTGTGGAGTAAAACCACATTTACTCGCAGTGTTTACTATTAATAGGACTTTTCCTTTATACTCACTCATGTTTTTGTTTATACCCATATTAGTCTTTGCTGATAATTCATAAAATGACATTTTACCACCTCTTTTTAATTTTTTTAGATTTAATCTATATAAATCAATTATAATATTTATTTTCTTTAAAGTCAAATGGTATAAAAATGTTAAATTTTAAAATAATTTAAAAATATGATATTATTTAAATATAAAAATAGGAGGTGTTTTTGATGAAGAAAAAGTTAACTATTTTTTTGTTTATGATTTTAATATTAAATTTATTTGCTACTAAAGAATTGATCATTGGAGCAAAGATGTTTACAGAAGGGTATATTGTATCAAATTTAGTATCCGAACTTTTGAAAGAAAATGGTTTTGAAATAAAAGAAAATTTTGGTCTTTCTTCATTTCCATTGAGAAAGGCAATTGAAACAGGTCAAGTTGATATATATCCAGAATATACAGGAACAGCTTGGGCTGCATATTTTAAGAAAGATGAAAGAATTTATGATCCAGTTAAATTATTTGAACTAGTGGCAAAAGAAGATTTAGAAAAAAATTCTATAGTTTGGTTAGATATGATAAATTTTAATAATACTTATGGAATGGCTGTTAGAAGAGAGTTTTCAGAAAAGAATAATATTTATTCTTTGAGTGATCTTTCTGAATATTTGAAAGAAAATAAAGATATTATTTTTGGTGTTAATCCAGAATATTATCAAAGAGCAGATGGTATTTTTTCTGTTTTAAGTTATTATGAGATGGATGTTCCAAGAGTGAATATTAAAACTATGGAAGCTGGTTTGACTTATACAGCTCTTAATAGTAAAAAAATAGATGTTTCAATGGTTTATTCTACAGATGCTTTAATTTTAAAATATGATTTAATTGTTTTAAATGATGATAAAAACTTTTTTCCAGCATATTATCCGTCTGTTATGGTTCGAAAAGAAATATTGGATAAATATCCTGAAATCAAAGATATTTTAAAACCTTTAAAAAGGTATTTGAATGAAGATATAATGATAAGGCTTAATTATTTAGTTGATGTTGAAGGATATGAACCAAAAGTTGTTGCTCAAAATTATCTTAAAGGTCTTGGTTTTATTAAATGATTTAAAATTATAATATAAAAAATGAATATTATGCACCATATTATAAATATTAAAAAGTTATTTTCAATTTTTAATAGCGGAATATTTTCAAATATTTTTAGAAAGTTTAATATTCCACTACTTATTGTATTTGTGAATGATTGTAAAATTACAGAATTTATTAATATATTAAAAAAACCTAATAATATTAATAGTCCTATTATAGGAGAAATTATTGGAGTTATTATTATTCCTGATAATGATATTTCTCCAAACGAATATAAAGAAATTGGAAATATACCTATATAAGCTGATATGGGTATTATTATATTTTTTATTTTTGACTTATACAGCTTTTTATTTGTGTACAGTATCATAAATGTAGCTGAATAACTCATTAAAAATCCTATGTTTTGTAGGTTTTCTGGGATTATTATGAGATTTATATATCCTATTAAAGATAATATGTTTAGACTATCATATTGTAGATCTAATATCTTAAATATGTTTATTATGCTTAATAATAATACAGCTCTTAATGAACTTGCAGAAAATCCTGTTAGTATTAAATAGAAATTTATTATTATTGTTGAAAGTATTAATCGTATGTTTTTTTTGTATATTAATAAATTTATTATTTTAGATATGATAAAGTATATTATATATACATGAAATCCAGATACAGCAAATAGATGTAATGTTCCTGTTTTTTTAAATTTTTCTTTATTTTGTATATTTCCCATAATACTTGATTTTACTATGTCGAAAGTATTAGGATCTTTTAGTCTATTTTTTAATTGATTTATTATTAGATCTTTTATTTGAAGTATTGATTTATTTCCTTTAGTTGCAATGTAATCTGTTTTTATTATGTTATTATTTTGTTTTTTACCATATAGATAGATTTTTTGTCCATTTTTTAATGGTTCAACTGAGAATTTTGAATAATAAGTTATATAAATTTTGTTTGTTTTTTTCCAATTTTCATCATAGAATTTGTTTATCATTATTTTATATTTACCATCATCTTTGTCTATTATTGTTCCAAGCATTCCCAATGATTTATTTGGAATATCTGAAATTAAAAACATATTTAATATTATGGGTATTATCAATATTGATTTTGTGTAATTTTTTTTTATTAAATATAAAATAATAAATGCAATTGCAGATAAAATACCTGCAATTGCATTTATTTTTGAAATTGAAATAGTTATTATTGTTATTATGAAGAGTTCAAAAAAATAAGGTATTTTGAATTCTTTTTTAAGCATTCAAAACTCCAAGCGCTAGAGAGGCTAATTTAGATTTTGAATCATTTGCTCTTGATACGACTATTATTGGAGCTTTTGCTCCTAAAATTAAGCCAGCTATTTTACCACCTGCAAAGTATATTGCGGATTTTCCTAAGAAGTTTCCAGAGTGTATATCGGGAACAACTAATATGTCTGCTTTTCCCGCTACATCACCATCTACTTTCTTTATTTTAGCTGCCATCATATCAAGCGCATTATCTATACCAAGAGGACCATCTATAATACAATTTTTTATTTGATGTCTTTTATTCATTTGAGTTAGTATTGCAGCATCCATAGTAGCTTGCATATCTGGGTTTACAACCTCTACAGCAGCTATTAATGCAACTTTTGGGATATCTATACCAATTGAATGGGCGAGTGAAACTGAATTATCTATTATCGAAATTTTTTCTTTCAGTGTTGGATTTATTATCATTCCACCATCTGTTACCATTATTAATTTTTGTAAGTGTTCAGTTTCTATTACTGCACAGTGAGATAAAACATTTCCAGTTCTTAATCCCCATTCTTTATTTAAGACAGCTTTTAATAATGTTGATGTTTTTATATTACCTTTCATAAGTACATCAGCTGTCGATGAAGAAACTAATCTTACGCCTTTTCCAGCAGCATCTTCTACTGAATCTGCTTCTATTATTTGATAGTTTTTTTCTATTATTTTTAAGTTTTCTTCAATTTTTTCTTTGTTCCCAACAAGAATAGGTTCTGCAAATCCTTCTTGTTCTGCTTCTGAAACAGCTTTTATTGCTTCGATATCTTCAGCCCCAACAACAACAACTCTTTTTTTTCCACCCTTTTTTGCTTTTAAAATTAAATCATCAAAGTTTTTCAATTTTATTCCCCCTATATTTAAAATAAATCTTTTCCTCTATAATTAAAAGCTTCTGCTAAATGTTTTATTTGTATATCTTTTTTTTCATCCATATCAGCGATTGTTCTAGATACTTTTATTATTCTGTTTACAGATCTTGCAGTTAAATTTAATTTTTTTGAAGTGTTTTTTAGAAATTCTTCTGTTTTATCCGACATGTTAGAAAATTTTTTTAATTCTTTATTATTTAATTTCCCATTCAATTTATTTTGTCTTTTTAATTGAATAAGAGCACTTTTAGAAACTCTTTCTTTTATGTTTTCAGATTTTTCAGCAGGATCTTTTGACATTAATTCATCTATTTTTACTCTTGGAACTGATATTCTTATATCGATTCTATCTAATATGGGTCCGGATATTTTTTTATTATAATTCATTATTTGCACCATAGAGCATGTGCATTCTTTTTCTTTGTCACCATAATATCCACAAGGACAAGGATTTTGAGCTGCTACGAGCATAAATTTTGCAGGATATTCTGCATAAGCCTTTGATCTTGCAATTGTAACTTTTCCATCTTCTAAAGGTTGTCTTAAGGCTTCTATTACATCTGTTTTATATTCAGGAAATTCATCCATAAAAAGTACTCCATTATGCGCAAGACTTATTTCACCTGGTCTTGGATTTGAACCCCCACCAATAACTGAAGCTGATGAAGCTGTATGATGAGGTGCTCTAAAAGGTCTTTTTTCTATGATTTTGTTTATCATTCCAGAAATAGAGTATATCTTTGTTGTTTCTATTATTTCTTCTTTAGTCATGTTTGGGAGTATCGTTGGAATTCTTCTGGCTATCATTGTTTTACCTGAACCTGGAGGTCCATTCATTATTATATTATGAAATCCACAGGCGGCTATTTCTATGGCCCTTTTTGTTAGAAATTGACCTTTTATTTCTGAAAAATCTAAATCTGATATTTCTTCTATTATTTTATCTATTTTTGGTTTATAATTTTCTGTTTTTCCCAATAATATTTTTTCTATGTCTTTTATATGATCTATTACAAATATATCTTCTTTTTTTATGAATTGACTTTCATCTTGATTTTCTCTCGGTATTATGAATTTGCTATTTTTTATTTTATTTTTTATTTCCATTAAATAAAGAGTTATACCATTTACAGGTCTTATTTCTCCGTTTAAACCAAGTTCACCAAAAGTATATAAATTTTCTGGTATTGATTTTATTTGTTTAGATGCTTCAAGAATAGATAATGCAACAGGAAGGTCAAAATGTGAACCTTCCTTTTTTATTGAACTTGGTGATAGATTTGCTATTATTGAGCCATTTGGCACTCTATAATTACTATTTCTAATTGAACTTAATATTCTTTTTTCACTTTCTTTTATTGATGTTGCTGGCATGCCAACTATTTTAAAGTTTTGAATTGTTGATCTTGAGTTTATATCTATTTCTACAAGTATTTCTTCAACATTAAATCCATTTATTGCTCCTGTCTTTAATCTTGAATATTTCACCAGGATATCCCCCTCCCAGATTATTTATGTAGAATTTTAGTTAATATTACTATTATTGCAAAGGTTAAAAATGGTACTGAAAATGACATATAGAGATTGCTTTCTCCTATTATTCCCATTATTGGTGATATTATTAAAGCTCCCAATCCCGTTGCTGCGAAGGTTAGGCCATTGAATAGTCCAAGTTCTCTACCATTTAATATATTTGAAGAATAGTTTTGAGCTGAAGGAAATATTGGACCAAATGATAGACCTATTAGTATAAAAAATATAGGATTTTTGGTTGTTAATAGTAGTATTAAGTTTATTATGAAGAGAATAGAAAAATATTGTATAGTTTTTAAAGAAGTTATCTTTTTATTCAAATAATTTGTTACAAATCTTGCGAAAGTAAATAATATCCAGAATATACTCAAGTATATAGATGAATTTGATTTTGTTAAGCCTATTTCAGTGTTTAAAAAATTTCCAGACCAAGTTATTACACTTATTTCTGTTCCAGAATAAAGTAAGAATAATAATAAAGGTAATATGACTGTTTTTTTGCTTATTATTGTTGAAGCTTCTATTATATTTATTGGCTCATATTTTATATTTTTTATTATTTTTCTTGTGTTTAATGAGAACATCATAATTATTAATATTACTATGTATGATATATATATAGTTCTAAAATTTATATTATTTTTTATAAATATTCCAGCAAGAAATGGAGCAACTATTCCTCCAACTCCAAAAAAACCATTCAATGTACCAAAATTTTTGTATTTTTCTGAAAGATGAGCTGTTATACTGCTCAAGCTCATGAATCCACTACCTGTAGAAGCTCCTATAAAGAAAACTGCTATTAATACCATTGTAAAATTTTTTGAAATTAAAAAAATAATGCTTCCGATTAAGGCTTCTATCAATGAAATATTTAAAAATGTTTTTAATCCCAATTGAGCTATTAATAGACTTCCACTCAAATTAGATATTAATACACCAACGGTAGTCATTACTGGGATCATGGATGATGTTGCAACTGTTATTGAAAAGGTGTCTTGTATTGTTGTCATGAGTGGGGCAACTGTATTTGAAATTAAGGATAATATGAACATTGTTAATAATGTAAAGTTTCGAGAAGTTTTTTCATTCATTTTTATCCCTTCTTTGTATTTCAGCAAGAATTACACAGTAAGTTTCAATAGCTTTATCATTTCCAGCATTTCCTATGGAGTTACCGCTTTTCCCCTTTATGTTTATCTGGTCTTTTTTTATTTTTAATATTTTTTCTATTTTTTTTGATATATCATTTCTTATTTCAGTTATTCTTATACTTTTACTTATTACAGTTATATCTATATTGTTTATTTTTAAAATATAATCATTATTCAATTTTTTAACAGTTTTTTCCAGCAAGATAAGACTACTTATATCTTTATTTTCTTTATTTTCTGGAAAGAGTTCTCCTATTGAACCGTAATTAGAAATACTTATTAATGAGTCTATCAAAGCATGTAATAATACATCAGCATCCGAATGACCTGAAAGACCAAGATCATTCGGATGTTTAATATCTAAACCACCCAATATTAATTTTCTTCCTTTTACCAATGCATGAACATCATATCCAAAACCTACTTTTAACATCATGCCCACCTTGTAGGCATAACTATATACATATAGCTATTATCTTGAATTGGTTTTAATATAGTGGGATTTATATCTCCAGATATATTGAATTCTATTTCTGTTGTTTCAATTTTTTCAATTGCTTCTCTTAAAAATCTTGGTGAATAAGCTATTAACATGTCTTCTCCATCTTTTTCTATAGGAAGAGTTTCTGTTGCTTCTCCTACATCCGGAGAGTTTGCAGTAAAGGTTATAGAGTCTTCTTCTATTTGCATTTTTATTTGTTCTGTTTTTCCAGCAGCAATTGATACTCTTTTTAAAGAGCTCATGAACTGTGAATTTGATATAGTCATCTTTGTTTTAAAAGCTTGTGGAATTATATCGGTGTAATTAGGATATTTTGCATCTACAACATTTAAAACGAGTTCTATATTTTCATCATCAAAATGAAATAAAGCTCTTGAACCATCAAAATTTAATTTTATTTTTTCTGTTTTGGAATTAGAGAGTACGATTTTCAATTCTTCCATACTTTTTAATGAAAGAAGAAAAGATGAAGGAATTGTATCTTCTTGAATTTTGTTTTCAGATAATGCGAGTCTATAACTATCTGATGCAACTAAGGTTAAGTATCCTCCTTCTCTGAAATCCCAATAAACACCATTTAAATTTTTTGATAATGGGTCTGAGTCTTTTAAAGCACAAAATATTACTTTTTCTATCATTTTTAATATAGTATCTTTTTCAAGTTCTAATGTACTTCCCATTACATCTGGTATAACTTTTGGAAATTCTTCTGCACCCATAGTGGGAATTTTGAAACTGGAGTTTCCAGATTCAACTTCAAGTATTTCATTATAAGTTATTTTTATGAGTCCATCTGGTAATGTTTTTACTATTTCAGAAAAAACTTTTTGATCTACAACACATGAAAATTCTTCATCATTATTTTTTGAATCAAGAGATATATGAAATCCAGTTTGTAAGTCTGTTGCATATATATGTAACTTATCTTTGGTTGCATGCATTTTTATTCCTGCTAAGACGGGGTTTGTTGTTTTTCTGGCAACGGCATTACTTGCCATTTCTAAGGCGTTATTTAAACCCTTTTTTTCTATTTCGAAAGTCATTTTTCATCCTCCTCATTATATTTGTTTTTTTCATATTTCTATTTTACAACAAAAACGCCTAAAAAACAACAAAAAGCAATTTCTAAACATTGATTTATGGTATAATATATATGATATTTGAATGTGAGGTTATTATATGAAAAAATATATTTTTATTTTTGTTTTTATTATTCAATTAGCTCTTTCATTTGCTGTTGATGTTGTTTTAAGTTCATACGATACTTCAGATATAAAGGTACTTATAAAAAGTCCTTATAATAATTTTATATCTTTCATTTATGAAGATTATATAAAGGTCTATGATTCCAAGGATTTTAGTATTATGAATTATTTTGAAACATCTTCAAAACCTTTTAATGGTGTTTGGTCGGAAGATGAAAAATATTTTTTTAGTGGTAATTATAATGGTACTATAGATGTTTTTAATAGAGAATCATCCATTTTGAATTTTCAAATAAATGAAGCTTCTGATAATATAATATCTATTAAAAGTTATGGGAATTTTATAGCTTTTTCTTCTATGGATAGAGGCTTTTATGTTTATAATTATCAAAAAAGAAGACTTGTTTATAAAAAAATTATGGAAAATTCTATTCATTCGATTTCTTTTTTAAATTCAGATGAGATATCTATTGGTGATTCTGAAGGAAATATATTTTTTATAAATATAAATGATGGTCATAATCAAAATAAAAAAGTTTCTAATAGCCTTATAAGAGATATTTTTAAGGTTAATGATGAAATAATAGTTTTTTCTGTAGATGGTAGAATAAGTATATTTGATATGAATTTTATTCATAGAAATACTATATATCTTCAAAATTCTATTTCAAAAGTTATATTTTCTCCAAATAATAATTATTTTTCAGTTTTATTTTCAAATAATGATTTGAAAGTTTATAGTTTTGATACCATGTTTTCAACTTTGAATTTGAAAAATCTTGATTATAAAATAAAAGCGATAGAGTGGTCTTATGATTGGAAATTTATATATATTTCAGATGGAGAAAATATATACATCGTTGATATAACAACTGGAATATTAAAAAAAGTATTTGAAAATTTTGCCAGTGAACCATCAGGAGTTTTGTGGATAGATGATAAGATAGTTTATATGGATCAGAGATCAAATCTTGCAATAATAAATTCTTCCACTGCAAGAATAGAGAAGTTTTTTAAAACACCTATATTGTTTACATCATTTGATATAACTTATGATTTTAAACTCATTGGTGTTGATAGAGAAGGATTTTTATATGTTTATGATCTTGATAATGGTAGTATAATTAATAAATTGAAAGTTTCTGATTCTAATTTAAATGTTGTAAAAGTATCTAAAGATAATAGCTATATAGCTGTTGGAGGTTGGGATTCGAATTTATACATATATTCCTATCCAGACATGAAATTATTCAAAAAAATTGATAAGCTTCATTCAAATTGGATTAAAGATATAGATTTTAACAAGGATAGTAATATTATGGCTGTTAGTGGATTGGATAAGAAAGTTAGTTTAATACAATATCCTTTTGATAAAAGCAATGTCAGATATTTGAACGATTTTAAATATAATATATGGTCTGTCGAATGGTCTAATTCAAGTAATTTACTTGCTCTTGGGGGATTTGATGGGATAATGGAAATTTGGGATCCTTATTTTTCAAATATAATCAGTAGAACTGGAATTTCAACTGGAGCTATAAATATACTTGATTGGTCTAAAGATGGAGCTTTGATATCTTCAGGTTCTGAAGACGGTAGTATTTATTTGTGGAATTCTAAAGATTCTTCTTTGAACAGTATATTAACTGCTAATAATGAAAGTGTTTTTGATGTTTCTTTCGACTCAGGAGGAAGGTATTTAGTTTCTATAAGTAATGAAAATATTATTAGGATTTGGGATATTCAAGAGAAAAAAAATGTTGCAAATATAATGATATTTTCAGATGGTAAATATGTTTCTTTTAAAGATAATGGCGATTATATTACCAATATATCTGAAGAGTTTGAAAAAAAATACTTCTTGAAATATAATCCTATAAGTTTATTCGAAAGTCTTAACTTTAAAAAGATAGATTCTTTGTCTTTAAAAGAAAAAGAACCTCCAGTTATAAATGTTGTAGATGAATTATCTTATACTGTTAATAATTCTTATATAATGATAAATGTTATAGATAATGGAATTGTAAAAAATATAAGAATTCTTGATGAAAATATTCCTGTTAATAATAAAGTTTTTAATATAAATTATAAAATAAATTTGGAAAGATTATATGGTAAAAATCTTCTTATAGAAGCATACGATGATTCTGGTAATTATTCTGCCAAAAATGTTTCTCTGAATTTTAAAGATATTAAACTACAAGTTATTTCAAATCAAGCTGTTATAAGGAATGAAGAAGGAAAAATAATATCTGTTTTATCCAGAGGAATAGTTGTTGATCTAATAGATTTGGATAAAGATAGATATTTTATAGAGTACAGAGGTAAAAGAGGTTATGTAAATAAGGCTTTTATGATGAAAATAAATCCGGAAAATTAATTTTCCGGATTTTTATTTTTGATCGAAGTATGTAATTTTTCCTATGACTTTTCCAATAATTTTATGATTTTTTTCATCATATTCTATTATAGAATAGTTTAAATTTTGAGGTATTAATTGTATAGTATTTTCTGTTTTTATCATGTAGCGTATGATTAGATTTTTATTTGAATCTTCTATTAAGAATAGAACTTTATTTGTTATTTTTTCATCTTTTTTTATTAAAGCTATTTCATCTTTCTTTAGAATAGGATAGTTAGAATCATCTGTTATTTGGATTTTTAAACTAAATATTTTTTCATTGTATTCTTTGAGCTGTTCTTCTAATATGATATTTTCTTTATTATAAAAAAGGTCATTTGGGGTGATATTTAATTTTTGGCATATTCGAAATAAAATATCGGCACCTGGGATTTTCATGTTTTTTTCATAATAATATATGGACATTTTAGATATTAATACTTCATCAGCGAGTTCTTGCATAGAATATCCACATTTTTCTCTAAAGAATCTTAACTTTTCACCAATTTTTATATTTGACATTTTATTTCTCCAATATAGTATTTTTATATCACTATGGTAATATTATATTGGAGATTGATTATAAGTCAATCTAATTTTAATTAGACTTTAACCACTTCTTAAGTTGCTTTTGTATAATTTTTGTTATATAATATAAATAAGCGGGATTATTTTATTATAAATAGTATTTTTATAGTCTAATTATTGTTAGATTAATTATGTATTTTAAAATTTAAAAGCAGCCAATTATTTTTTGGCTGCTTAATTTAATTTTATAAACAATTTTTCATTTCTAATGTTGAGAATTCAAATGGAAATTTTATAGGTTTGTTTTCTTTACAAGATTTATATATGGCAAGTACTACTTCTACAGCTTTTTTTCCTTCTTTTCCATCTATCAAAGGTTTTTTATCTTGAATTATTGATTCATAAAAATCTTGATAAAGTGGTATATGTCCAAAGCCATACACAGTATCTGGATCTGGAAGTTTTTGAAATGGGTGTTCATTTTCGTTTTCAAAGTTCCAAGTTTCTATTTTATTTACAGCAAGACCACCTATTACAACTGTTCCTTTTTCACCAAATATAGATAGGGTTTCTTCAAGATTTTTTGGATATACATTTGCTGTTCCTTCTATTATTCCGATCATTCCATTTTTAAATTTTATTATTGCAGTTCCAAAATCTTCAGCATCTATATAATCATGGTTATAATTCACTGTTTTTCCGTAAACTTCTTCAACTTCAGATAAACTATTCCATATCAATAAATCTATGTTATGGGTACATTGATTCATAAGAGTACCGCCATCCATTTCCCAAGTACCTCTCCAATTTGCTTGATCATAGTAATTCTTGTTTCTATTCCATCTTATAGAGGCCTGTGAATGAAATAATTTACCAAAATCATCATTTGTTAATTTTTTTCTTAATTCTTGTATTGGAGGATTAAATCTATTTTGAAAACAAATTTCAAGTTTTAAATTCTTTTTTTCTGATAATTCTATCATTTCATCCATATCTTTTATTGATAAAGCCATTGGTTTTTCAACGAGAACATTTATATCATTTTTCATAGCATACATGCTTATTTCATGATGTTTTCCAGATTCAGTAGCTATACTTACAGCATTTAAATTTTCATTTTGAATCATCTCTTTATAATCTGTATAGATTTTTATATCCTTTATTCCATTTTCATTCAATATATTTCTTACTTTTTCAGCATTTTCTTTAACTATATCACATACAGCTATTGTTTTAATTTTGTCTTTGTTTTTTATTATTGCTTCTGTATGTTTTTTTTGAGCTATTCTTCCACAACCTATTAAAGCATGATTTAACATTCTATACACCTCTGCTTTTATAATAATATTATTTTTTCAGAGTATTTTTCTCTTTTATCTTTTAAAACATTTTTTGTATCAAATATTATTTTTGAATTTTGTAGTATTAAATCATAGTCCACATTATGTTTGTGTCCTGTTGTTATTATTACAGCATCAGAAGTTTCAATCAATTCTTTTGTTAATTTTACAGTTTTATATTCTTTACCTTTCAACATAAAAGTATCTATATATGGATCTGTTACTTTTATATCGGCATATTTGTTTTCAAGATTTTCTATTACTTTTAATGCGGGAGATTCTCTTAAATCATCTATATCATTTTTGTATGCAACACCAACGATTAATACTTTTGCACCATTTAAACATTTTTTTTGTTTATTCATCTCATCCATTAATCTTTCAACAACATATTCTGGCATAAAATCATTTATTTCTCCTGCAAGTTCTATCAATCTTGTATGATAATCATATGCTCTTGCTTTATATGTTAAATAGAATGGATCTATTGGTATACAATGTCCCCCAACACCAGGTCCAGGATAAAATGGCATGAAACCAAATGGTTTTGTAGCAGCTGCATCTATAACTTCCCAGATGTTTATTCCCATTTTTTTTGCAACTATAGCCATTTCGTTTATGAAAGCTATATTTACAATTCTAAAACTATTTTCTAATATTTTAGACATTTCTGCTTCTTTTGGTGAAGATACTGTAAATACATTTGCATCGAGAACATTCTCATATAAAACTTTTGCATGTTCTGTACATTTTGAGGTTACTCCACCAACTACTTTTGGAGTATTCTTTGTTTTATAACTTATATTTCCTGGATCTACTCTTTCAGGAGAAAATGCGAGATAAAAATCTATACCAACTTTTAAATCATCTCTTTCTAAAAGAGGAAGCATTACTTCTTCTGTTGTTCCAGGATAAGTAGTACTTTCAAGAACTATCAACATTTCTTTGTGTAATCTTTTTGAGACTTCTTTTGTGGACATTTCAACATAAGTTAAATCTGGTTGTTTGAATTTATCTAAAGGAGTTGGAACACATATCATAACTGCATCGCATTCTTTTATTCTGTCATAATCAGATGTTGCAGATAATTTTTTGTTTTTTACAATTTCTTCTAATTCTTCATTTACAACATCACCTATATAATTTATTCCATCATTCACTTTTTCTACTTTATCTTCTTGTATATCAAAACCCAATACTTCATATCCTGCTTTAGCTTTTTCTACTGCAAGTGGTAACCCAACATAACCAAGCCCAATTACACCTATTTTTGCCGTTTTATTTGATATTTTTTCTAATAAATTCATATTTATCCCCCTTAATTATAAAATTCTTTTATTTTATTTACTATATATTCTTGTTCTTCATCAGTTAATTCTGGAAATATAGGTATGGCAATTGTATTTTCTGTAGCTTTTTCAGCTATTGGAAAATCACCTGTTTTATATCCCAAATATTCAAAGCATTTTTGTCTGTGAAGACATTCTGGGTAATATTTAGAGTTTCCAATCCCATTTTTACTTAGATATTGTGCAAGTTCATTTCTATTTCCTTTTTTTAAGGTTATTACATATTGATGGTATACATGAGTTTTATCATTAATATAATCTGGATATATTATTTTATCGGTTAAGTTTAAATCTTTAAATAGTTGATCATATCTTTTGGCTTTTTCTATTCTTTTTTCTGTAAATTCATCTAACATATTCAATTTTATATTTAGTATTGCAGCTTGAACTTCATCTAATCTTGAATTATAACCTATTTCATCATGAAAATATTTTTTTGCAGCTCCATGGACTCTGAGTTTTTTAACCCTTTTTTGTAAGTTTTCTTCTTGTGTGAATATCATTCCACCATCTCCATATCCACCAAGATTTTTGGTTGGAAAGAATGAAGTTGTACCAAAATCTCCAACAGTACCAGAATAAATTTTATTTCCATCTTTTGATTTCCATATGGAACCTATTGATTGTGCACAATCTTCTATTATTTTTATATTATATTTATTTTTTAAGTATTTTAATTTTTCCATATCAAGAGTTTTTCCAAATAAATGTACTGGAATTATTGCTTTTATTTTTTCTTTTTCTGGATGTGTTTTTAATATTGTTTCAACTTTTTCTAAATCAATATTATAATATTTTTCTTCTACATCTACAAATATTGGTGTTGCATTGTTTCTTGTTATAGAACTTGCTGTAGCAAAAAAAGTGAAAGGAGTAGTTATTACATAATCTCCATTTTTTATGTCTAAAGCATGTAAAGCAATTAATAATGCATCTGAACCATTTGCGACACCACAGGCATACTTAGATTCAATTTTTTTTGAAAGATCTGATTCGAGCTTTTTAACATTTTCACCAAGAATAACTTTTCCTGATGAAAATATATTATCTAAAGATTCTAATACGTCTTTTTTTATGTCTTGATATTGTCTTGTTAAATCGAATAATGGTATATTCATATTATTTCCTCCTCATTTAAAGACACATTTCCATTTTCATCTATTTTAAAAATGAATAAATTTTTAAGCTTTTCTTTTAGAGCATTTTCTTTTATTTCTTCAGAATGCCTAAATGAAGCTATTATTATAGCATCATAATCAAATTGGTCAACTTCTTTTGGATTTAATATATCTATACCATGAATTTTATCTCCTTGTTTTGATATAGAGTCATCTATAAATCCAAGAACATTTATATCTTCTATATTTAAGACTTTTAATACTATAGTTCCTACAACACCAGCACCATAAAGAAATATATTTTTTAGATTATGTTTTTTTAAAGCTTTTATGAGTTCTTCAAAAGAATCTCTTGTATCGGTATAAAGTTTTGAAACTTCGTTTATATAAGAAACCATCAAAAATTGTAGTCTTTTTTGTCCATTTTTAGTTAATTGATATGACATCCTTCTTCTGTTTTCTCCAGATTTTATAATTAAGTCTTTATCCTCAAAATCTTTTAAATAACGATTTACCATAGAAGGAACTATTCCAACTTTTTTTGCAAGAGATTCTTGAGAAGTATCAGAATTTTTTGAAATGATTTTTAATATCATCATCTCACGATAATTGGGTGAGGGATTAAAAAACATGTACTCTTCTGTATCAAACATTTTATCACTCCTAAATCATTCATTCACTAAGTGAATTATAACATAAAAAATAAAAAGATCAAAATTTTTATTATAAAAAAACATCAGCATTTGTCATGCTGATGTTTTAATTTAAATTGTTGGATATGATACAGATATTTCTGCTATTTTATATATTACTTTTTTTGCGTAATACTCATTTCCTCCACCATTATACCAACCTACAGCTTTATAAATATCTTCTTCATGATTATTCATTAAATGTTTTAAATAGGCTGTACCTACTAATATATTGTATTGTGGGTCTATTAACAATCTTTTTTGTATCCAATCTACTGTAAAATCATCATATCCTGCATTCTTAAATATTTCTGGATACATGTCTATGACATATTTTGCTGTTGTAGGTCTTAATTGCATATAACCAACTTCTCCATAACTACCTATTATATTTCTGAAATTTGTTTCTGTGTCTATTATAGCCGCTATTAGAAGTGGAGATATTTCAAAGGTTTTTGAGGCATTCATTATACCATCTATAATATCATATAATCTTTCTGGAGCTAAATCTTTTCCACTTGCTATTTTATATTGACTTGATACATAGTCTGTTAAAAATGTTTTAAATTTTAAATCTTGTTTTGTATCTTCAGAGTTAGTATAACTGAATAGACTTTGACTGAATGTCAAGGTAGTTATGAGTGATACAGCTATTAATATTAATAAAGTTTTTTTCACTTTATCACCTCATTATTATAGATCCCCCTTTGTTATCAAAATAGAATATCCAGGGATCTCAGTTTTATTTTCTGTGCATTTAACATTATCAGAATAATATAAAATTTTATCTTCATTTATATTAATTTTTGTTTTTGAAGATTTAAAGTTATAATGAATAATAATTGAGTTTATTTCATTATTGATACTTAATTTTACCATATTTTTATCATTTTCTAAAATATTAATTTTTGAATTTTCTATCCAACTATTTTCTTTTCTAAACTTAATAAGTTTTTTGACCCTATTTAAAGTGGATTTAGGATTTTTATGCTGTTCTTCGACAGAAATTTTACTGTAAGGTGTGTTGAATTTATAGCCTTTCCATTCTGTTTGACCTGGTCCAAAACCAATTTCTGACCATTGAATTGGTTCTTCACCATCTTCTGTGAAGTTAACATTTTTAAGTTTACCTTTCATAGATAATTCTTCGCCATAATATATGAAAGGTATTCCGGGTAGAGTTAAAAGTATATTTAAAGCAAAATTTGATTTTTTTATAGATTTTAACTCACTTCTGAGCCTTGTCATATCGTGATTTGTTAAAAAATTTCCCGATTTAGTTTTTATGGGCTTTTTTTTGAAATATGCAGGCATTACTTCTTTTAAATCTTTGACAAATTTTTCTGCATCATTTAATTTTATGGAATCTTTAATGATATATGAAAGTGGAAAATTAAATCCTATTTCGAATATTCCATCGTATTTTTTTACTATTTCTTTTTCATCCCAAACTTCACTTATTATTATGGCATCTTTTTTTATACTTTTTATGTATTCTAACATTTCAATCCAAAATTTTATATTTTTATCATGTTGATATTTGAATTTCATATTTTTTTTATCATAATCAAATATATGCTTAGCTGCATCTAATCTAAACCCATCAAATCCGATATTTAACCAATGTTTAAATATTTTTTTTATTTCATCCCAGAGTTCTTTGTTTTCAAAGTTTAAATCGGGCGAACCAGGTCCAAATAACCCATAAAAATATTTATCATTTATTTTATGCCATATTTTATCATTTCCCCAATGTCGTCTTTCATCAGTATTCGTTTTATTATTTGACCATATAAACCAATTTTTATACGGCTTTTCATCATTTAAAGCTTTTTGAAACCATTCAGATGATACAGAGACATGGTTTATTGGCAGATCTAAAACAATTTTTATATTTCTTTTATGTGCTTCATTTAATAATTGTTTTAATTCATCAATATTTCCATATAAAGAATTGGTTTTATAAAAATCAGTAATTGTATAACCATGAAATGCCGGAGATTTCATTATTGGTAAAAGCCATATGGAATCGATTCCAATATTTTGTAAATAATCTAATTTTTTTTCAAGTCCTTTAAAATCACCAATTCCATCGCCATTTGAATCATAGAAAGAACGTAAATAAAGTTCATAAAAAATCATAATTATTCCTCCTTCTGGTATAATTAAAAAAAAGATATTTTGATTATTTTGAGGTGAATATTTTGAAAAATAAATCTATTTTTAAAACTTTAAACTTTTATTCTTTTATGATGATTATACTATTTTTAGTAGTTGGTTTGATGGTTTTTAATAAATCCAAATATATTTCTGATTATGAAAATATAAAATCTTATACAAAATTAATAATATCAAATTTATCTTTAAATTTTGATTCAAAAATAAAAGAATATGTAAATCTATCTTTAAATGAGGGAGTGGGTCTTGGACCAATAATTAATTTTAGTATGGATACTGATATTCAAGATACTTTTTTAGAAGATGGATTTATGGAGTATGAAAAAGTGCAAAATGAAAGCATTCTGAATGTATATTATCTTAAAAACAATATTTTTTATTATTTTGAATTTGATTTAAATTATATTTTAAAAGAAATTATATTCAGTATGGATTTGAGTGAAAATTATGCCTTTGTAGATGATTATGGAGAATTTCTTTCAGGAGATATGAGTTTTTATAATAATGTAAAGAAAGATAAGTTAACGTTCAGTGAACTTTCTCTTGATGAGTATAAAAATGGTTATATAGTTTATAATACTTTTGAAAATTTGGGTATTAATTTTTTATTTTATAAAAAAGCTGGATTATATTTGTTCATAAAAAGATATTTTTTACTTTTTATATTATTTATATTCATATCTTTTATTATCACAACTTTTTTTAATTATATAATATCTTCTGGAATAAAAAATATGTTCAATGAAAAAATTAAAGATATGAATAAAAGCTTTGATAAAAATAGAAAGTATGATTTAATCAAAACATATGATGAATTAGACATTCCACTGGAAAATTTCTTTAATGAAAAAAAGAAATCATTTTATGCATTGAAAGAAAAAATTTTGACAAATGATGAATTTTACTATCTTTATGAAGTTTCTATACAGCATAACTCTCTTTTAATAGAAATTATAAGTTTTATTCAGGAATTTTTTGATGAAGATTTTAAAAGAGAAGATATAGATTTGAAATTGAATGATATAGAAAAAAGTAAAAAATATAAGGAAATAGATGAAGAATTTTTCAATATCATAAAAAATGATGTGGGTCTTATATACAAAAAAGTTGAGAATTTTAAATTTAAAATAAAAGATCTTGAGAATAAAAAAGAAATAGATATTTATGAAAGTTTGGATTATAGAAAGAATATTTTTGATAGAATAAGCAATATTTTGAAATTATTTTTTAATCAAAAGTATGATGATGAAATAATTTTTAATGTTACATCTGGTATAATATTGTTTATAAAATACTACGATAATATAAATATAAATGTGAAAAAAGAATATGTTTTTGAACGAAGAATAGAGAATATGAAAACATTGGATATTTTTATTTGTATGAACTATATATATAATGAATATTTTGTTGAGGGGGGTGAAAAAGAAAAAATAAAAAATATGAATGAAATTTATCAAATTGCTTTTTTGATTTCCATTATTGAAATAAGTTTTGAAAAATCTGACTTTTCTGACTTTAAAGATATAAAAAAAAGTATTAAAGAATTTTTAAGCGATGAAATGATTTATATGTTTGAACTTTTATATAGGGAATTTGAGGATTTTTACATCCATTTGTGAGGTGATATTATGAGAAAGATTTTTATTTTTGGACTTATGATTATATCTATTCTGATTGTTTTATCTGCATGTAATGTAGAAAAAATCAATGTAAAAGCAAATCCTAAGGTACAGGCGCCTGTGGGGGCTACATCTTTATCTATAAACGATTTTATAGGGACTTTTGAAGATGAACTTGAAAAAGCTCTTCCTGGTTTATTAAAAGTTAATTCTAATCCTTTAACTTATAGATATGCTACGGATATAATAAACATTTCTACTGATGAACTTTTTACGACTGGCGATATGGATTTTTCACAGTTTGATTTCAATCAAAATATTTCTGTAAGTATTCCAAGTATTCCTGAAGTTTCTTTAGATGGAATACCAATATTTCCAGGTGCTGGGTCTTCAGCAATTCCAATTGAAATAACTTTTGATAATCCAAATGATCTTGTTTCTGCAACTATAAATGAAGGAACCCTTATATTGAGTGCAGATAATTTGACTTTTTCAGATGCAACAGTTACATTCAATTCGAATGATGTTAACACGAGTATCATAGATGGGAATATTCATGTGAACTTAAAAGACCAAGTTTTAAATGGTACAAATACGGTATCTTTAAATGAATTTGATTATAATTCATCAACTAATTCTTTTAGTATAAATGTTTCTGTAAGTTCTGATACAGAGTTTAAGCAGATCGTGTTTAAAAAAGAAGGTTTAAACTTTAATAATTCTGGGTCTAATGAGATTATAGTTCCTGAGGAAATTAAAGAACTCGTTGATAGAATAAATCTCTCTTCGGGGGAACTCGAATTTAGATGGTTGAATGGTATGAATGTTGATTTTAATGCCAATATATCTTCAACAAGTATAAAAGCTTCTGGAACAGATACTCCTTTGAACTCTAATCAAGTATTTACTAAAAATACTGATTATTCGACATCTGTTATAGATCTTTCTAATAAGTATATAGATGTTTCTTCTGGCAAAATAAATCTTGATTTCGATGTAGAGCCAGCAGGATATTTAAATGATGAAGTGACTTTAAATGGATTAATAAAACAGGGGGATAATCTTTCATTTGATTTTTCACTTGGATTTAAAGATATAATTATTGAATCTATAAAGACTAAGAATACTACTTTTAGTGGAAAATTATCTTCTGGATTTTTAAATTTTGGAGATGATCTTGGTATTTTGAATAATGTTAATTTTAAAACATTACCTGCAACTTTGACTATAAATAAAGAAAATATAACAGGAAATCTAGATATTACATTATCTGCATCTTATACTGGTAATAGTACACCTATTATTTCAACCGGATCTTCTGGAAATGAATTTATAGGTGATTTCAGCTCAGTTTTTAATGAAAAACCAGATAATCTCGAGATGCTTTATTCAATTCAATCAGATGGACTCACCATAGAAAGTGGTAGTTCTATTTCAGGAAATATAAAAATAGATATTCCTTTTGCTTTCGATGTTACAAAAGAATCAACTTTGTTTTCATATGAGTCTGAAGGGGACATGCTTGGAAGGAACGATGAAAATAGAGAAAGTATAAATGAAGCTTTGAATATGGTTGATAATCTTAAAGTGTTTTTTCAACTTGAAAATAGTACTGGAATTACAGCAAAAGTTTCTATAGATTTTAATGGTAGTAAATATCAAATCGATTTTTCTTCAGGAAATATACAAAGTATAGATCTTGGTAATATAGCAAAAAATATAGTCGAATCAGATGTTTATAAAGTTAAAGTTGATGTAGCGCTTCCTATAGGAGATTACAGTTTGAACTCTGATGGAAAGATGGACATAAATCTATGGGCAGCTCTTGATACTGATCTAAACATTCCTATTAAACTTAAAGGACAGGAGTGATTTATATGAAAAAGACTATATTATTAATTATTGTTTTAATTTTAGGCGCTTTAACATTTTCTCAGGGGCTTTATTCTTGGGAACATAATATAAACCCAGCCTTAATAAATGCAAGAAGAAGAAGTATTTTTGAATTAAATGTGACTCCAGACATCAATATTTATCAAAATCTTGTTAAAAATTCTTTTATATTTGATAATTTGAATAAAAAAGAAATAACTATAGATTTAAATGATTTTTATGAAGGATTAAATGGTAATGATTTTGAATTGAGTACAGATGATTATATTAATACAAATTTTGCGATCAATATTTTTGATTTAGGCCTTTCAGTTTATGCAAATGCAACTGTTGAAGCCGAAGCTAAAGTTCCAAACGAACTTTTAAAATTAATAGTTGAAGGAAATGAGATTAATAAAACATATAAAGGTAAAGGAGATTTGAATTCTTTCAGTACTGCAGAAGTTGGAGCATATCTTTCATATAAATATTCAGATAATTTATTAGGAATAAAGTATGGTTGGTTTGTTCCAGTACTTGTTTCTGATAAAAATTCCGGATATGATTATGAATTTGTGACTTCGAATCAAACATCATCCATCAATGCAAATTTAAACGTTGAAGCTCCTTTTTATTCAGTGTTTAATTCATCTGAAATAGAGAATTTAAATGTAAACACTGTTTTTGATAGAATAAATAGTAATAGAGGACAAAGTATTGATATAGGTTATATAAGGTATGCAGATGAAGAACCATGGTTTGGAATTTCTGTTGGTAATATAACTCTTTCACCAGCTCTTGCAAATAAGGGAATAAAAGCTGTGGGAAATTATACTATAGATTCTACAAATTTAATCTTTGAAAATAAATTTGAAGTTAAAGGGGATATAAAATTAGAAGATATTCAAAATGTGAATGAAAAAATTTCTAAACCTTTAAAATTAACGGGTTTTTATAAACAAAATTTATTGATAGATTGGATTCCATATATCGAATATTATCCTACATTGTCCAGAATAGATTGGGGAGTGTTTGCCAGAGGAGATTTATTTGTAATTCCTTATTCTATAGGATTTGAAAATATAAATAAATTATGGAAAGTTAGCATTGGAACTGGTATAAATCTTCATATCTTAGAATTAGATCTATCAGTGGCTTCTGTAAGTACGGATATCACTAAAATTTTAGATTTAAGAGGAATTTCAGCAAAAGTTAACCTATCTTTAGGATTTTGACTTGACAATACAACTTTAAGAAATTATAATTAATAAGAATTTTGTTATTTTAGCATTTATTTCAGCAAGGTTATGTAGAAATATAGTGTTATCCGGGAGGTTGAAATAATGACAAGAGAAGAACTTATTGAAAAAGTAAAAGAAATAATAGCAGAGACTTTAAGTGTAGATGAGGCAGACATAACAATCGATTCATCTTTTACAGATGACTTAGATGCAGATTCTTTAGAATTGGTTGATTTAACTATGGCTTTTGAATCTGAACTTGGAATAACTATAGAAGATGATGAAGTTGAAACAATAAAGACTGTTGAAAATGCTGTCGATGCTATTGCGGAAAAGTTAAATATTGACGACGAAGATTAACCTGAAATAAGGGGGAGCGTTTGCTCCCCTTTTTTATATTAAAAAAGTTAAAAATAATTGAATATTTAAATTATAAAGGCAGGAGGTTTTTTATAAAATGGCGAGGAAATATATAATAGTAACAGGTGGAGTTTTAAGTGGAATAGGAAAGGGAGTTGTTTCTGCCTCTATTGGTAGACTCATGAAAGAATCGGGTATAAAAGTAAATTCTTTGAAAGTTGATCCATATTTAAATGTTGATGCTGGAACTATGAATCCTAATCAACATGGAGAAGTTTTTGTAACTGATGATGGGTATGAAGCAGACTTAGATCTTGGGCATTATGAAAGGTTTTTAGGGATAGAAATGAAGAGATTTAATAATATGACTGCTGGACAGATCTATAAGACAGTCATAGAAAAAGAGAGAGAAGGAAAATATCTCGGTGGAACTGTTCAAATGGTTCCTCATGTAACTCAAGAAATAAAAAATAGAATAGAAGCTGTTGAGGCAGATGTTCTTCTTATAGAAATTGGAGGAACTGTAGGAGATATTGAAGGAGAAATATTTTTAGAAGCGGTTAGACAATTATCCACAGAAAAAGGAAGAGAAAATTTCATGTTTGTTCATGTTACATTTGTACCTTATTTGAGGGTTACAAATGAATTTAAAACAAAACCAACTCAACAATCTGTTCAATTATTGAGAAGAATAGGTATACATCCTGATATGCTTGTTGTTAGAACAGAAATGGAAATAGATACAGAAAGTCTTGAAAAAGTAGCTTTATTTGGAGGACTTGATAGCAAATATGTTATAAATCTTCCAGATTTGGGAAATATATATGAAGTTCCTGAGGGACTTTATAAAATGAATGTTCAAAAACTCATTGCAGATAAACTTTCATTTGATATCAAAACTGATATGAAATGGAATTGTCCTAAGAGTTTTAGAAGAGATAAAATAGCAATAATAGGAAAATATCTTGGTACTGATGATGCATATAAGAGTATTATGGAGAGTATATTTTTATGTGGAGTAAAAAAGCCTGAACTAATAGATTCCGAAAGACTTGAAGAACTTGATGATGAAGGGGTAAAGGCTTTATTATCGAATTATGATGGTTTAATAATTCCAGGTGGTTTTGGTAAGAGAGGAATTGAGGGTAAGATAAAAGCTTTGAAATATGCAAGAGTCAATGATGTTCCTCTTTTAGGTATATGTCTTGGAATGCAATTGATGGTTATAGAATATGCAAGAAATGTAAAAAATCTTGAAAATGCTAATTCAAGAGAATTCGATGAGAACACTCCTTATGCGGTAATAGATATAATGGAAGAACAGAAAAAAATAATAAATATGGGTGGTACTATGAGATTAGGTTCTCAAAGAACTGAATTGATAAGAGGATCTAAATTATTTGAATTACATAATGAAGATATAATATATGAAAGACATAGACATAGATATGAAGCTAATTCTCAAGATTTTTCAGAATTATTTAAAATGCCTGGAGAAGAAGGAGAGAAATTAATAATATCAGCTAAATCAGATTTTGTAGAAGCTGTTGAACTCGAAGATCATCCTTTTTATATGGGTGTTCAGTATCATCCTGAATTTAAATCTAAAGTAGGAGATCCTAATCCCGTTTTTATAGGATTTGTACAAGCAATAGAAAAGTTAAAAAACAAATAAAAAATGCGACTTTAAAGTCGCATTTTTTATTTGTTTATCATTTTGAATAAGCTCAAAAAATTTTCTATACTTATTTGTTCTGGACGAGTTTTTGTATCTATTTTTAAATCTTCTAATATTTTTTCTATATTATTTATATGTTTTAAATTATTTTTTATGGTTTTTCTTCTTTGAGAAAAACAAATATGTATGAATTTAAAGAATTTTGAAAGATTTATATCTTCATTCCTATTTTTGGGTGTGAGTTTTATAACAGTAGAATCTATTTTAGGTTTGGGTATAAATTCATTCTTGGGTATATTCAATACATTTTCTACATCACAATAATATTGAACGAATATACTCAAAGGACTATAATTTTTCCCACTTTTTGCAGTTATTCTTTCTCCAAACTCTTTTTGAACCATTAAAATTGCTTTTTTAAAATATGGTGTTTCAATAAATATTTTTTCCATTATTGGAGAAGATATATTATATGGAATATTTGCTATATAACTTATATTTTTCCCCTTGAATTCAGAGAGATCTACATCTAAAAAATCCATTATTTTTAAATGAAAATTTTTTTTATTTTTAAACCTTTCTTTTAACAGTCTTTCTAAGGTTTTATCGATTTCATATGCATATATTTCATTTTTAGTCTTAATCAATTCATCTGTTAAAGTACCCGCACCAGGTCCAATTTCTATTATAATCTCATCTTCTATTTGTGAAGCTTCAACTATCTTTTTTGGATATATATCACTTGCGAGAAAATTTTGTCCAAACATTTTTTTTAATCTTATATCATATTTCTTCAGATAATCTGATGTTTTCATTTTACACCTCATTTTTATTTTTTAATGTATAATTATATTATATAATATATTATTGTGGGGGATTTATATGAAAAAACTTATTATTTTATTTTTTGTTATGATATCTTTTTTTGCTTATTCTCATGATCTTATTTATAATAATATCGATATTAAAACACTTTTTATAGACCTTGAAAACATTTATGGAGTTGAGTTTATATTTTTAGATGATATAGATGAAAATTTTACATTTAAATCATCTACTGATAGTGTAGAAACTTTAATGGATATATTGTTTTATTCCAAGGGTATTAAATATGAAAAATATTCTGATTCTGTTTATGTCATTATGAAAATAAAAGGGCATTATCCCATAAAAAATGAATTTGTACAAAAAATAGAGTTGATAAATACGGATACAAATCTTTTAAATCCTTTTTTAGAAATGTACAGAAATAATATTTATTTTATAAATAATTCTAAATATATAATTTTTAAAAACAATGGAGATTTAGAAGATAAAATTAAGGATTTTTTTAATAATATAAGTTATGATAATTCAAGATATTTTATCATAAAAAATAAATATTTATTAAATTTTAAAGATATTGATGAAAAATATATTAAAGATATAAACTTTTTTTATAAATATAATTATAAATTTTCTGAATTATATGATATAGAATATGATTTTTTTGATAATATCGATGAGTATGATGAAAAAAATATAAAAAAAGAAAATTTTTATATAAATACGGATAAAGATTTTTTTTATGTATATGGTATTTTTGAAAGAAAAAAATTTATAAATAAAAATAATTTAAATTATGATTTTGATTATGGAATTTCTTTTGAAAGAAATATAAATTTTTATGGTGATGTATATAATGATAAAAATTATATAAACTTTATATGGGGTATTGATAAAAATTTTTTTGTATCCGGTGGAGCTTTTGTAGATAGAAATTTTGGATATGGTCTTTTTTATAAATGGGATGAAATGTCTTTATTTGGGGTAGAAGGACGATTTTTATTTGATTTTGATCATTTTAATTCAAATTTTATTATAAAAGCTGGTTCAGATGTAAATGATTTTAAATTTAAAGATATAATTTTTGGATTTGAAGGATATTTATTATATACTTTAAATGATATTTTTTCTGTTGGAACTAGATTTGAAAATGATTTTCAAAAAGAATTTTTTATAGATCCTATTTTTATGATGAAAGATAAAAAAATAAAAATTGAAATGACTTTTAATAAATTTTCTAAAATAATTATAAAATTTGAATTGATATAGTTACTTGGAGGTGCTTAAATGCATAAGATTTTAATTGTTGAAGATGATAAATCAATAGCGAGATTATTAGAATTAGAAATGGAACATGAAAATTATGAAGTTGCAGTTGCATATGATGGTGATGAAGCACTAGAGCTTTATGAAAGTTTTAAACCAGATATAATATTGCTAGATATAATGTTGCCCATAAGAGATGGTTTTGAAATTGCTGAGATAATAAGAAATTATGATAAAGAGGTTGGGATTATAATGTTAACTGCAAAAGGAGAACTTGAGGAAAGAGTAAGAGGGCTCAAACATGCAGATGATTATATAGTTAAACCATTTGAAATAGAAGAAATATTTGCAAGAATAGAATCGCTTTTGAGAAGACTTGGAAAAACAAGAGATAATTTAAAAGCCGATAATATAGAGCTTTTTGTTGAAAGAATGCAAGTTTTTGTAGATGATGAAGAAATTCATTTAAGTCTTACTGAATTTAATATTTTGAAGACTCTTCTAATAAACAAAAATATAGTTGTTTCAAAAGAAAAAATAATGGAAGAAGTTTGGGGATATTCGGAAGAAGATAATAAAAATATTGTAGAAGTTTACATGAACTATTTAAGAAAAAAGTTGGGTAAATCTTCAAAACTAATAAAGACGGTGAGAGGCGTTGGCTACGTTATCAGAGAAGGAGAAGAATAAAAAAAGTGCTGTATTTAATCAGACTTTTATAATAACATTTACTACTTTTTTACTTTTATCTATAATGATACTTGCTTTAAGAATAATTGTTATTGATACGAGTATAGATACTTATGCACATATGTTTATAAATGAAGTCAGTCCAAGTGGTTCTATCTTGAAAGGTACTTCAGAACTTGATAATCAAGATATAATAGATAGACTTTTGAATGATAATGATGTTATAAAAAAGTCTTTACTTGCAAATAAGATAGTTATAATAGACGGAAAAGTTTTATCTGATCCGTATAATTTGATATACGATGGTTTTACAATCAATAAACTTCCTTTTTTATATAAACATCAAGATTATTATTATATATTTGTTGCGATACAGATACTTGGCTCTAAACTTATGATAGTTGGAGGTCCAGCTTTTGAATTTACAGCTTTTATAAAAACATTCGATAGAATAGCTATAATAACAATATTTTTAGCTTCTTTAAGTTCTTTATTCATATCATATTTTCTATCAAGGAATATACTTAGGCCTGTTATATCTATTTCAAAACATATTTCTGAAATAAATATAAACAATCTTGAACATAGGATACCAGAACAAAAAACTATAGAGTATGAAATAATTTCTAATAAAATTAATTCCATGTTGGATAGAATTCAATATGGGTATGAAATTCAAAAACAATTTATATCAGATGTTTCCCATGAATTGAGAACACCTTTAACATCTATAAGTGGATATGTTAAAATGTTGAAAAGATGGGGGACAAGAGATGAGGGTGTTTTAATAGAGTCTATTGAAAGTATAGAAAGATCAACAAATTATTTGAAAGATATGATAGAAAAACTGTTGATTTTAAATGAACCTGAAACTGAAATAGAATTTGAAGAGTTCAATATAAAAAGAGTGGTAGAAAAAGTTTTAAAGCTTTATGATAATTCGGATTATAATTTTTATATACGAGGAGAAGATTTTAAGGTTAAATCTTCTAAAGAATATTTGTCCATAATTTTTAAGATTTTTATTGAAAATGCCATGAAATATTCTCCAGAGAACAAAAATATAGATATCATAATGAAGGATTATTCTATAATTATAAAAGATAATGGAATTGGAATAGCAGAAGATAAAAAAGAAAAAATATTTGAAAGATTTTATAAAGAAGATAGTGCAAGAACTACAAAAAGTCATGGACTTGGATTATCGATTGCGAAAAAACTTGGTGATAAATTGAATATAAACATAGAAGTAGAATCAAAGTTAAATGAAGGTAGTTCTTTTATATTGCAGTTTAAAAATGATGTATAATACATTGTTTTTAATTTAAATAAATTAACATTTTAATTTAATATATTTCATATAGAATTTTTATAACAAATGGCCGTATTTGTCGGCCATTTGTTATAATAGTTTGATGGGAGGTTTTTAAAAAATAATATGATATATTTTGATAATAATGCTTCTACTCCATTGGATAAAGATGTTGCAGAAGTAGTTTTAAAGTATATGTGTGAAGAGTATGCAAATCCAAATTCTTTACATGAATTTGGAGTAAAAATGGATGCAAAGATAGAAGAAGCAAGATTTAGAATTGCAAAATCTTTAGGTTGTATGCCTTTCGAGATTTATTTTACTTCTTGTGCCACCGAATCTATTAATTGGGCTTTAAGAGGTGTTTGTAAGGCAAACACTAAATATGGAAAGCATATTGTAAGTTCTAATATAGAACATTCAGCCACTTTAAACACTTTAAAATCACTTGAATCTGAAGGTTTTGAAGTTACATATATTCAAGCAGATCAGAATGGTGAAATCTCATTAGAAAAATTATCAAAAGTTATTAGAGAAGATACAATTCTTGTAAGTATTATGGCTGCCAATAATGAAATAGGAACTATTCAAGATATTAAAGGTATGTCTCAAATAATAAAAGAAAAAAATAAAAATTGTTATTTTCATGTTGATGCTGTTCAAATTGCTGGAAAAATAAATTTTTCTTTGAAAGAGATGAAATGTGATTTAGCTTCTTTTTCTTCACATAAATTTCATGGACCAAAAGGTGTTGGTATTTTATTTAAAAAAGAAAGAACAAGAATATTCCCATTCATAACAGGTGGTTCTCAAGAACGTGGTATGAGGGGAGGAACACAGAATGTCCCTGGTATAATAGGAACGGCATTGGCATTAGAAAAATCTTTTGAACATCTTGAATATATGAAAGAAATAAGAAATTTAAGGGATTTTATGGCTTTAGAAATAGAAAAAATGGGTGGTAAGATATTAACGCCTATTAGTGAAAAAAGTGTGCCAAATACATTGGCTGTTTTTTTTGAAGGTGTTAGAGGTGATATTATAGTTAATGCACTCTCAGATGAAGAAATATTTGTTTCTACATCTGCAGCATGCTCTTCAAAAGGAGTATCTGGAAGTAAAGTCATGAAGGCACTTGGCTATGATAATGAACAATCAAAAGGAATGATAAGAATAAGCCTTTCTTACCTGAATAATCGTGAAGAAACGGAAATTTTCCTAAATAAGTTGAAAAATATCCTTGTTTTTTTGAATTTTTAGCTTATTTGGTGTATAATATCATTGGAGGAGATATTATGAGAAGTATGACTGGTTATGGCAGAATAGAGAAGATAATAAACGATTATAATTATTCTGTTGAGATAAAAAGTTTGAATGGAAAGTATTCTAATTTAAAAACTTCTATTGCGGGTATATTTTCGCCATTAGAAATAGAAGTACAAAATCTTGTAAAAAAATATTTCAAAAGAGGAAATATAAGTGTTTACATCGATATTAGATTTTTAAATCCTCAAAATTTTGTAGATATAGATCTTGGTTTGGCAAAATCTTATCATAGTGCATTACAACAAATGACAAGTGAATTACATATGTCTGATGATGTATCTTTAGATGTTTTAACGAAATTTAGAGAAATAATTAAAATAAAAGTTGAAGAAGAAGCTATGAATAAGATATGGAAAGGTCTTGAAGAAATATTGTTGGAAACAATAGAAAAAGTTAAAGTTTTTCAAATAGAAGAAGGAGAAAAACTTAAAACTGTTTTACTTGGTTATATAGATGATATAGAAAAAATAGTAAATGATATACAAAATGCTGCTGTTGACATGAAAGATACTTTTAAGGAAAGACTTGAAAATAATTTAAAAGAATTATTAAACAATTCTGAACTCATAAATGAAGGAAGACTTGAGCTTGAAGTCGCACTTTTAGCAGAAAGAGCTGATATTTCAGAAGAAATAGAAAGGCTTAAAAGTCATATTAAAAAATTCAGGGATATAGTTAATTCAGAGGATGAATTGATGGGTCAAAATCTTGATTTTTTATCTCAAGAAATGCATAGAGAGTTCAATACAATTGCTTCAAAATCTAAATTGATAGAGCTTACCAATCTTTCAGTAGAGGGAAGAGGGCTTGTTAATAAGATTAGAGAACAAGTTCAGAATGTTCATTGATTTTATAAATATAAATCCTGGAGGTGTTTTTTATGTACGGACTTATAAATATAGGTTTTGGGAATGTTGTTGTTGGGGATAGAGTAATAGCGATAGTTAATCCTGGCTCACAGCCTTTAAAAAGATTAAGAGATGTTGCTGAAACTCAAGGTAAATTATTAGAAGTAAACCATGGTAGAAAAACAAGAGCTTTTATAATAACTGACTCTGGTCATGTAATAGCTTCCGCAATTCAACCAGAAACTATTACAAATAGATTTTCTCAAAATTTCTATGATATTGAAAAAGCACTTGAAAGAATACGTAATGAGGCGCGCCAGGGATGAAAAAAGGAATATTATACATAGTAAGTGGACCATCGGGAGCTGGAAAATCCACATTAATAAAAAAAGCATTGAAAACAGTAGATGGGTTTACATTCTCGGTATCTTATACAACAAGAGAAAGAAGACCTGGAGAAATAGATGGAGTAGATTATTTCTTTGTAGATGAAGATAAATTTATGGAATTAAAAGAAAAAGATGAATTTCTTGAATATGCTAAAGTACATGGCTATTATTATGGAACTTCTAAAACATTTATCCATGAAAAACTTGAACAAGGATATAATATAGTTTTAGATGTGGATGTTCAAGGTTCTCTTAATATAAAAACTTCTATCCAAGAAGAGAATCCTGTTTTAATATTTGTTTTGCCTCCTTCTTATACAGAACTTGAAAAAAGGCTTGTTGGAAGGGGTACAGAAAGTGAAAGGGATCTTGCAAAAAGATTAGAAGATTCAAGATGGGAAGTTTCAAAAATTAATGAATTTAATTATGTCATAGTTAATCGTGATGTTAATGAGTCTGTTAATCAACTCATATCCATTATCATAGCTGAACAATTGAGAGTTTGTAGAATTGAAAATGGTTTAGAAAATAGAGTTGATACATTTTTTAAAAAAGAATTTGAGAGGTGAAATAATCGATGGACGTAGGTTTTAATCATGATAAAATCATGAAAAATATAGATTTTAAATATGCTGTACCTATTATTGCTGCTAAGAGAGCTGAAAAATTAAAAGACAATTTCGAGATGAAAAATACTGATAATTTTATAAGCAATAGAAATTTTGTTAATGATGCATTTAAAGAAATTGAAGAAGGAAAGACTAATGTTAAAGATGTAGATAAGCTTGAGATGATAAAAACAGATACGAAGTGATTTGTATGAAAAAATATATAGTTTTTTTAATGATGATTGTACTTTCTATAAGTATCTTTGCTTATAATAATTTCAAAATGGGATTTACAGTTTTAACAGATGACAATCCTTTTAGATTGGCTTTAAAAACAGGGTATGAATCTGAATATTTTAATTTTTCATTTGATTTCAATCCTAATTTTGGAGAAAATTTTTATTTGATAACTATCACAGATCTTTCACTTAAAATTCTTGATATAAATGAGAATTCACAGGTGAGAGGGGGTCTTTTGTGGTTAAATGATAGACCTAATAGTGAATTTCAAGATAAGAATAGAAATATACTCTATGGATATATGGGGATAGGTTATAGCATAGAAAATTTATATGCAGGATTGGCACTTGGATATCCTATTTCAAATGAATTTAAACCTACTACAAACATCTCTGATTATTTGATCTTTAATATAGAATATACCATTCCGAAACCTGCAGAATTTGTTGATGATTTAAAAATAAGTTTTAGATTTGCAAATTATAGAAAAGATTTTTCATTGTTCATATCATATCCGATATTTTAATTTTTGATAGGTATGAAAAAAGGATTTTTGTTGTTAGAAAGTGTATTCGAATTATTTATAATAAGTTTAATAATATTAACAGTCCTTGCAACTTTTGCAAGGACTGTGTTTGTTTTGAATCAAAATATCAATGAAATGATTGAAAGAAATTTAATGATTAATTCAATGATTATTATAATAAATACAGTAGAATTTGAATTGGGAGATATAACAACAACTTATAAAGATTCTATAAGATGTAATTATGGTCATGAGTGGAAATATTTGTCTATAGAATATTCAGCTTATTATGATAAAATATACAGAAAAAAAAGAAATATGTATGATATAGGAAAAACTTATATCGGCAATAATGTTACTGATTTTATATATGATAATAATATATTGCAAATAGAATTTCATAATGAATATAGATTGATTTTGAACAAATATAGGGAGGAAAATAATGGCAAATGAAATAATAGAAACTTATAAACTCATGGAAGAAAGAATTAAATCTGAAAATGCTAAAATATTTTTTGAAATGCTTGATTCGCCTTTTCCGGCATTTAAAGCTAAAGCTATAAACGAACTCATGAAACAAAAAATAGATTCACCTATAATAAAAGAATATCTCGATGATTCAGATGCTGAAGTTAGATTTTCTGCATTGAAACATATGGAAAAATTGGGCACAATTGATGAAGAAGAAACAAAAAAAGCCTTAAAAGATCTTTCGGCTTCTATAAGAAAAGAAGCTTTAATAATATTTACAAGTTATGGATTTGAACCAATGGAGTTTATATTGGATTATGTAAAAGATCCAGATCCAACGGTTAGATATCAACTTTTAACTTCTGTTTTAGAATTTTATCCAGAAGATTCAGAAAAATTGATAGAATTGATGAAAGAAGACCCATATCAAAAAATACAACATTTAATATATGCACTTGAAAATATAGGGGAAACGCTTATTTCAGAAACAATAGAAATGAGTGTAAAAAAAATAGCTCTTTCAAGATACTATGAAAAAAATGATTCTATGACATTTTTTAATGTTTTAAAAAATAATTATTATAATTGTGATAAAAAAACAAAATTATTGATCATAAAATTTTTAGCAGGTCTTCCTTGTGATATAATAAAAGAATTTATGGAAAAAGAACTTTCAGATGAGAAAGATGATGAAATTTTAATGCAAATCACAAGAACTATAAAAAAAGTTTGTGGAAATGATTTGATACCTTCTTGGATAGTCGATGCATTTATAAATAAGGATGAACCTAAGTATATTAAATATGGTTTAAAACTTGCAACTGATAAAGATGATATGGCATATGTGGATTTTTCTAGAGGACTTCTTGATAAAATAGATGATGATTATGTTATAGGAGCTGCTGATTACTTAGTTTTTTTTCAAGATTATAAATTAAGTGATTATGTTCCTGATTTTTTGAATTCATTATCTACAAAAAGAATTTTAACTGGTTTAAAAATAATAAAAAAATTAAAACTTGAGAATTATCTTTCTGAAATATCCGATATAAGTATGAACAAAAAATATCCTATAAGCGTTAGAAGAAGCGCTATAAATCTTCTCAAATATTTTAAAGCTAAACAATATTGGGAAATACCTTATAATATTCTTAAAGATCCAACAGAAAAAGGTAGACTTAAACTTGCAGCTTTAAATGCATTATTAAGACTTAATGCGGAGATGGTTACAGATTTATAATATTTTAAATGATATGTTTGAACATAGATGCTTGAATTGTGGTGCAAAAGTTAATTTTGGAGAATTTATATGTGATAATTGTTCAATGTTTATATATGAACCTTCACATACAAAAAGCATTTATGATATTTATCATATGGGATATTATAAAGATTCATTGGCAATTTTGATAAAAGAATTTAAGTATAATAAGAATCTTAAAATAGGTAAATATTTAACAGATATACTTTGTGAATATTTTAGAAGTATAGATATAGAAAATCATGATTATTATGTTTCTTATGTACCATCTAATTATTTTAGTATCTATAATAAAGGATTTATACCTGCCAAAATCATAGCTGATAGATTTGCTAAAAATTTTGGATTAAAAGTTATAAATCTCTTTAAATCTAAATCTTATAAAAGACAGGCATCATTATCTTTGAATGAAAGACATAAAAATATACAAAAAAAGATAAAAATCACAACCTCTATACCTAAATACCTTATAATAGTAGATGATGTTTATACTACTGGTGCTAGTATGTTTGAGTGTATGAATATCATTAAGAAAAATGTGGATTTTTGTTTGGGTCTTACTTTGGCGAAAGCTCATTATGGAGGTGATTCTTTTGAAGAACAAGTATGATATTTTGATAATAGGAGGAGTTGCAGCTGGAACAAGTGCTGCTGCAAGTGCTTTAAGAGAAAATCCAAGTTTAAATGTGGCAATATTTCAAAAAGAGCCTTATATTTCATATGGTGGTTGTGGTTTGCCATATGTTTTAAATGGTAAAGTAAAAGAAGTAGATGATCTATTTGCTTTTACTTCAGAAAAATTTCAAGAGAAAAAAGGTGCTGAAGTTTATACCAATTATGAAGCTATTGATGTTGATTTTGAACAAAAATATGTTTTAGTAAAAGGCAATATGGATAGAAGAAAGATATTTTATGATAAATTAATAATAAGTACTGGAGCATCACCGATAATTCCAAAATTTGATGTTTGGGGTCAAGAAGGAATATTCAAAATGAGAAATCCTTCTGATGATGAAGAAATATTAAACTTTATTGAAAAAAACAAACCATCTCATGCAACTATTATAGGTGGAGGTTTTATAGGTGTTGAAGTTGCTGAAGTACTTATCGAAAGTGGAATAAAAGTTACTTTAATAGAGGCTAAAGAAAATATACTTGGAGATATAGAACCAGAGATTCATGATGAATTTTCTGAATATATGATAAAAAATGGAGTCGATTTAAAAACTGAAAGTATGGTAGAGAATATATTAAAAAAAGAAAGATTTATAGTTAAAACAGAAAAAGAAAGTATAGAAACAGATATGATTATTATTTCTATAGGTGTAAAACCTAATACAGATTTTTTATTAAATAAAAATGTTAATATGTTAAAGAATAAAGCAATTATAGTAGATAATTATATGAGAACTAATATAGAAGATGTATATGCTGCCGGAGACTGTGCTACGGCTTATAATATATTAAGTGGTGAAGATGAATATATACCTTTGGGAACAACTTCTAATAAACAGGGTAAAATAGCTGGTAAAAATGCAGTAAAAGGAAATGTAGAAGAGTTTAAAGGGGTAATTGGTTCACTTATAACAAAGTTTTTAGATATGGAATATGCTAAGACTGGTTTGACTTATGAAAAAGCAAAAGAGCTTGATTATAATGTTGGCAGTGTATATATAAAAGCAAAAGCCAGAGCAGGATATTATGAGAATGCAGGTAATATATCATTTAAAATGATTTTTGATAGATCAACTGGTAAAATACTTGGAGGTCATTTTGTGGGTAAAGAAATTCATTCAAGAGTTAATATCATAGTCTCTCTAATATATTCTTGTGGAACGGTACAAGAATTATATAATATGGATTTACCATATTCGCCACCATTTTCTCCAGTTTGGGATATAACTTTAATAGCTGCATCTAAGGCTATGAAAAAAGTAAAATAAAAATAATATATACTTCCAGTAATTAAATTTTATTAATTACTGGATTTTTTCATTTTAAAAGTAAATTATTTAATTAATATATCAGTTAATTAAATAATTTACTTGAAAGAAAGAATATATGACCCAAATTTTATAATATAGAAAAACTTAAAATGCTATAATTAAAGTATCATAAGAGTTTAGGAGTGGATTTATGAAAAAATTATTTTTATTATTATTAATTTTAATTAACTTTTTGTATGTTTTTGGAGGATATATTCTTTTAAAGAATGGTAATATGATAATAGGAGATATACAAAGTTTAGAACAAAATGTTTTAAAAATAATTAGCGAAGGTAAAGTTCATGTTTATTCAGCTGATAATCTTTCTTATCTATCTTATGAAGAAAAAATAACAGAGTTTAAAAAAGGATTACATTTAAAAAATGAAATAATTATAAATAAAAAATTAAATCTTTACAAAGTTAAAGATGATTTTTTTTATTTTAAAAATGATTATGATAAACTTATTATAAAAAAAGAATTTTTAAGTAGTTTTTCTATTTATAATGAGGAAAGTAAAGAAAATATTATAAACATAAAAGATACTTTTATTAAATTCAACAAAATTTTATTAAATTCAGATAATTTTGAAATAATATTGGAAAATGGAATTATAAAAATCGATTTAAATGATTTAAATCGATTTTCATCTAAAAATAAAAACTATGTTTTTTATGAAGAAGAATTTATTTTATTTTCAAATGAATTAATATTCAAAGAAAATGGCATAGTTTTTGATACATTTCCTCATTTAAAGTTTAAAAATATAAATTCATTATTTTTGATAAATAAAAATTCAAATAAAAAAAATACTTCACAAGTACTAAAATATGAAGGTTTTGAAGAAAAAAATTATGGAATATATAGAATAAATAATGATGATGATTTATTTTATACAAATTCTTTAATATTTAGAAATAACAAAATAATTGGAGATAATTTTGAAATAATAAATCCCAGTATAAATTCAATAGAGTATATAAAGGTATATGATGAAATAAATGAATTTAATAATATAAGCAATATATATAGTGATTCTGATAATATATATATTATAGATACATTTGGAAATTTATATAAATATTCATATGATGGTTTTTTAAATGATCAAATTTTAATAGAAAGTTCTTATAAACCAAAAAGATATATTGAATGCTTCAATGGAATATTGATAACAGAATCATCGGATTATTTTTATTTTATAAATTCGAAAAATATGCAAATATTAAAAAAAATAAGAAAATCAAGTAAAGATATAATAGCAACTAAAATAAATAATAATTATTATATAGGATATTTTTTAGAAAAATACTATGAAATATATAATGAAAATTATTCTTTTATTAAGAGAATAAATCTTGAAGATTATTTTAGAAATATATATTCTTATAATGAAGGATATTTAATTCTTGATTATGAGGGAATTTCTTTTTATAATTCTGAAAATGATTTAAATTGGGATTTTAAAATAAATATAGATAAAAATAATATCGAAATATTCAAAAATAAAATAATATTATATACAGAAAACAAGATCTATATTTTAAATGAAAATGGAAAAATTGTAAAAGAAATTAAATTTGATTCTTTGGTAAAAAATATATTTTTTAATGATAAAAATATATTCGTTTCTTTAGAAGATAAAAAAGTATATAAAATTAGTACTGAAGGATCATATGAATTATTATTTGAAACTGAAGAGGATATTATTTATATAAATAATAATAATAATTCATATTTTTGGAAAGAAAAAAATATTTACATAAAATTTGATGATCAAGAGTTTCATAATATAAGTATTTCAGAAGGTATGAAATATAATTTTGTTTTAGATGATTATATGATAATTTCTTCTGAAAAGGATATTTATATTTTGAGAGTAAATTGAGGTGATCTGTTGTTGAATTATGCAGTTATATTTAATTCTTGTGCTATAATCATAGGAACACTGATTGGAAAATGGCTTGGAAGTTTTTTTAATTCAAAAATTAGAAATATTCTATTCGATTCTATAGGCTTAACAACTATAATAATCGGTATTTCTATGGGATTAAAATCAAATAATATGATAATCGTATTGATTTCTTTAGCAATTGGAGGAGTAATAGGAGAATTTTTGAATATAGAAAAACAAATTGAATCACTTACCAGTTTTTTTAAGAATAATAAAGAAACAGTTTCTAAGGGTTTTTTGACTACGACTATCTTATTTGTTGTAGGTCCTATGACTATATTGGGAGCTATGAAAGCGGGTCTTTCACAAGATAATACTCTTTTAAATTTAAAAAGTATTCTCGATGGAATATCTTCTATAATATTTGCATCTATTTATGGATATAGTGTTATACTATCGGCGATCAGCGTTTTTTTTGTTGAAACTATTTTAATCATATTTTCAAAAAATTTATATTTTTTGATGGATGAAGTATATTTAAATGATTTTACAGCTGTTGGAGGTATTATGATACTTGGACTTGGAATAAGACTTCTTGATTTAAAAGATATAAAAGTTGGAAATTTTTTGCCTGCTTTATTGATGGTTATAATTATAGATTATATTAAATTGAGATTTTCTTTTTAATAAAAATATTTAAATATAAATAAAAAAACAGATGATAAAAAATCATCTGTTTTTTTATGGTGGGCAGAGACAGAATCGAACTGTCGACACACGGATTTTCAGTCCGTTGCTCTACCGACTGAGCTATCTGCCCACTCGTTTATAAATTTATAAAAAATGGTGGGCGCTGCAGGATTTGAACCTACGACCCTCTGCTTGTAAGGCAGATGCTCTCCCGCTGAGCTAAGCGCCCGGTTGATGGCGCCCCCAACCAGATTTGAACTGGTGTCTTTGGCGTGAAAGGCCAATGTCCTAGGCCGCTAGACGATGGGGGCTTTTGTTGTTTTTGTTTCGCCAACCGAAATATATAATAACATATTTATTATAAAGTGTCAAGAAAACAAAAGGAAACTAAAATATTACAAAAAAATACATAAATGCGATAATTTTATTCGGTTTTATTTTATATGTGAATTTAAAAGTTCAGAAGACAGTTTATAAGCTACTTTTGTTATATCACCAGCACCAACAAATAAAAAGACAGATTCTTTAATTGCTTTTAGATAATCGATCATATCATTGTCAATATCAAAAAATAAACAATTTTTTCCATTTTCTTTCAATAAACGACAAATATAATTTTCATCTATCCCATCTATGGGATCTTCAAAGGCTGAATATATTCTGTAAACGATTATTTCATCAGAATTTTTGAGAACATTTACAAAATCATTTTTATGTCTATGAAGTCTTGTATATCTATGGGGTTGAAATATTGTTATTATTTTTTTATTTGGGAAATATTCTTTAGCACCTTCAATAGTATGAAAAATTTCTTCAGGAGTATGAGCATAATCATCTATTACATATTTATTAGAATTAGAATATAGTATATTAAATCTTCTACCAACAGATTCAAATTTTTTTAAAGATCTTTGAATATCTTCAAATTTTATTCCATATTCTAAAGAAATGGAAGCAGCTGCCAAAGCGTCATAAGCATAATGGATACCTGGCATAGATAAAGTTATTTTTCCAAGATATATATCTTTTTTATACATATCGAATTCTTGATGAGAATTTATTTGCTTTCTATTTTTCATTATATAATCGGCATCTTCGTCTATTCCAAAATAAATAATATTTTGGAATTCATTCTTCCATTTTTTTAAAATTGGATCATCGTAATTAAAGAATAAAAATTTATTTGAAGTTTTACAATAATTTTTTATAGATTTTTTTAAATTTTCAAAATCATTATCATAATGTTCTAAATGATCAGGTCTTAAATTATTTACAAGTATTGTATTTGAAGAGGCATATTTTATATACCCATCACTTTCATCTACTTCAGATATTAAAATATTTTTCCCAAAGTTAAAGTTTCCATCTTTTAGAGATTTATGCAAACCGCCTAAAAAAACTGTTGGAGATTTTTTAGCATTTATAAATATATTTGCTGTCATAGCAGTAGTTGTTGTTTTTCCATCTGTACCCGTTATACCTATGCTATGATTTTCTTTAAGAATTGTATTTAAAAATTCCATTCTCGATAATATTTTTATATTTTTTTCTTTAGCCGCTATTATTTCAGGGTTATCATTTTTTATAGCAGTTGATTTTATAAATAGATCTACATCGGGTATATCTTTATTTTGTTCAAATTTTATATTTATATTTTGATTTTGAAGATAATTCGTTCTTTCATTTTCTTCATTATTAGAACCATATACTGTATGACCTGTATATTTTGCATATAAAGCGAGAGAACTCATACCTATCCCGCCAATTCCTGAAAAGTAATACTTCATGAGAACCTCCTAAATTTCATCTATATTATTTATAATTTCATTTGTTGAAACATCTTTTTTTGTATGCCATGTATAATTTATATTTTTGATATTTATTTTATTTATAAAATTTAAAATATCTTCTATATTTGGTTTTTTTTCATCTATTATTATTGCTTTACCATTTTTTTGTAGTTCAAGAGCATTATAATATTGATGGTTTTCTGAAGCACCACTCCAAGGTATTAATATAGCTTTCTGATCATAAAATTTGATCTCAGCAATACTTGTAGCACCAGCTCTTGATACTATTCCATCGCAAACAGATATTATTTCATATAATTCATCTATATATTTAAAACAAAAAACATTTTTAAAATTTTTGAATTTATTATCATTTTCTGTAATATGAATAAATTTTGTATTTATTGAAGATTTTTTATATACTTCATACATTATATCATCAACTTTATTTGAACCCAAACTTCCACCAAATACAAGTAATATTTTATTAGATATATTTTCTATACCATATTTTTTTAGATTTTCTCTTTTAATATCATGATCAGATATTCTTACGGGATTTCCGGTTTGTATAAATTCCTTAAAATAAAAAGAAGTGAAAATTTTTTTTGCCCATTTAGAAAGTCTTTTATTGGTTATTCCCATTATTGAATTTTGCTCATGAACATAAAAAGGAATATTTAATTTCTTTAATGAGTAGCCAACAGGTCCACAAATATATCCACCAGTTAAAAAACCAAAATCTGGACTAAATTTTTTGATTTCATCTTTAATTTCTATATATTTTTTATAAGCATGAAATAATCTTTGAATATTTTTAGGATTATAAATAGGTCTTATCAAACCTTTCATATTTATTTTTATAATATTTGCATCTGGAATATCTTTAGGAAGTTTCTTTTCTTCTATTCTACCATCAGTTACAAAGTATAAAATTTCTAAATCATTTTTCTTTTTAAGTTCTTTTAGTACAGCCAATGCTGGATAATAATGACCACCAGTTCCTCCACCGGCAACTACAACTTTAATTTTTTTCATTACTTTTTCCTCCGGAATTAAAATATATGAGTCCTAAAGATAGACCTATAGATGTTAAAGTAATTATTAATGAAGAATTTCCATAGCTCATCAAAGGAAGGGTTACTCCTGTTACTGGAACACCAGGTACACCAAGTCCTACAAGTGCATTTATAGTGACCTGTATAAAAAGCCATATGGCTATTATAGTTGAAAATGAAAAAGCAATATATGATTTTGTTTTATAAGACATCATTATTAATTCTCTTGATAGAAAATAAAATAAAGTTAGCACTATTATTATTCCTACTTTACCCCACTCTTCTCCTATTATTGACATTATAAAATCACTGTAAGATTCAGGAACCATATATTTAAAATCTCCAGCAAAAGGCGTTTTCCCGAAAAGACCTCCACTTTTAATGGCATTTAATGATTGCAAGGTTTGGAAATTATCTTCTTTATCCAATCTTTTTAATTGATAATCTGTTAATAATATATCTTTAAAATATATTGCCGTTATTCCAAATATTATAGCAATTATTAATAATATAACTATTAATTTTTTATTTCTAATAGATATTAACATAGTTAAAAAAGCTATAAAAGAAACTATTATAGCAGTACTTAAATCAGGTTCTTGCATTATTAAAAGTATTACAGGTAAAGATATAAAGATAGGAACTAAAATATTTTTAAAAATTGTTTCTTTTGAATCTCTTATAAAATCATAATAAAATATTAAAAATGCTGGCAATAAAAATTTTGCAAGTTCACTCGGCTGAAATTGAAAACCAGCCAGTGTAATCCATCTTCTAACTCCAGCAATTGGAGAAGTAAACATGACTGCAAAAAGAGCTCCCAGCATTATTGTATACATACTTATCATGAATATGGGGATTTTTATCAATTTATTACCAAATATAAAAGCTATAGAACCACCTATAAAACCTATACCCATAGATATGATATACATCGTTAGTTTTCTATCTGGATCAAATCCTTTTGCATCTTCCATAGCATATAAGGCACTATATACGAAAAAAACACCCAACATAAGGGTTATACCAAGTAAAATAAAATAAAAAACAAATGATTTTTGATTTTCTTTCATAGTTATCCCTCCAAAGAGTTAACTATTTTTTTAAAATAATCTCCTCTATCTTCATAATTTTTAAATTGATCAAAACTTGCACCAGCTGGAGATAGAATTATATTTTCATTTTGAATTGAATTTTTGAAAGCCATATATAAAGCTTTATCTACATTTTCTGTAAATATAAATTTATCAGATAAATTGTATTTTTTAATTTCTGATATCATATCTCCAAAAACATAAATGTTTTTTGAATTTTTTTCAAGTTCTTCTATTAAAGAACTCATATCTTCATTTTTTGGTATTCCACATAAAAATGCTGTATAAACTTTATTTCTAAAGCTTTTAAATGCATTTACAGCAGCATGTACATTTGTAGCTTTTGAATCATTATAAAAAGAAACGCCTTTTAAAGTTTTTATAAACTCAATTCTATGATTTAAATTTTTAAAAGATCTAAGACCAAATTCTATGTTACTAATTGGAATATTCAAATTATAAGCAGCAATGGTTGCGGCCACAGTATTTTCTTTATAAATATCAAAGTTTAAAAACTCATTTTCTACTTTTATTGTTTTATTATTTATGATTATATTTGAATTTTTTAAAAAATCTTTAGAAAAAGCATATATATTATTGCCGTTTATATTTTTTTGTATATCTTTATTTATTATACTTAAACCATTTATTTTTTGAGTATTTTTGAGCATTTTAAATTTGCTATCATAATATTCATCTAAGTCTTTATGCCAGTTTAAATGATCTGGAGCAAGATTTAAAAGTATTGAAATTTCTGGAGAAAAGTTTTTAGACCAAAAAAGTTGAAAAGAGCTCACTTCAAGAATATAGTACTTAGCATTTATAGGTGCGCTTGCAAGTGGAACACCAATATTTCCTCCAACAAAAACTTCAGAATTATTACAATGTAATATATGACCTAATAAACTCGTTGTTGTTGTTTTGCCATTTGTTCCAGTTATACCGACAAAAATACTTTTAGGATTTGCTTTTTTTATAAAATTCCATGAATACTCTATTTCTGTAGTATAATTTATGTTATTTTCAAAGATTATTTTTCCAGCTTTTCCGTAAGGGTTCACCCCTGGACTTATTATAGCTAAATCACAATTTTTTAACATCTTATCATGAGATTCTTCATATGGAATATCATATTTTTTTAATAAAAATATATCTTCTTCAGTTAATTTATTATCTTGACTGATATATATTTCATGTCCTTGATCTAATAATATATTTACTAATTGTTTATTACTTTTTCCAAATCCAACGAGACAAATTTTCATGTTAACCTCCGATTATTAAAATTCCAAATAATATATTTATAATCCAAAAATTCATGACTACTCTCTCTTCATGCCACCCTTTCATTTCAAAATGATGATGAACAGGTGCCATTAAAAAGACTCTCTTTTTTCTTATTTTATAACTCAAAACTTGAATTATTACAGAAAACATCTCAGCAATGAATACAAAGCATGTAAATATTGCAAAAATTTCTGTGGAATAATATATTGAAATAGAGGCTAATATTCCTCCTAAAGCTAAAGAACCTGTATCTCCCATGAATATTTTTGCCGGTTTAATATTAAACATCATAAACGCAATTACAGGTAAAACTATTGTATATATTAGATTAATAGGTGCTTTGCTTACTATTACTGTCATTATAGTTGAAATTATAAATAGTCCAGAAGATAATCCATCTAATCCATCTGAAAGATTAGTTGAATTAGATAAACCACTTAAAAATAAAACAGCCCAAATAGGGTAAAAAAATCCCAAATCTAAAGTTTTATCTATATAAGGTATTTTTAAATAAGTATGAGGATTAAATTTATTTACTATATAAAAAATTATCAAAGAAAAAATTATTTGCAGTAATAATTTTTGATAAGATCTAAGGCCCAAAGAATTCTTTTTGAATATGCTTAAAAAATCATCTATAAAACCTACAAATCCAAATAAAATTGAACTGAAAAATACTATTAAATATATTGGATTTGAAGATAAATAATAAGAAATTAGATTCAATATTGAAATAAAAAATAAAAATAAAATTCCACCTGCAGTGGGAGTACCCTGTTTATAATTATGCAAATCAGGACCTTCTTGTCTAATGTATTGACCATATTGTTTTTTCTTTGACCAATTTATATATTTTGGATAAAGTGAGATCAAAACAAAAAAACTTATAATAGATAATATCTCTATCATAAATAACTCCTTTCCTTCATGAATTTATAAAGGCCTGTAGAATTAGAACCTTTTATGTATATGATACCTTTAGTGTTATTTATAAGTTCTTTAACTTCTTCTATATTTTTTATAAAATTTATATTATTTAAATAATTAAATTTATTTTCGGGATCTAAAAAATAAATCTCATTGAATATATTTTGAGCCAGTTTTATTGTTTTTATATGAATTTCTTTTGAATATTCACCAGATTCTTTAATTTCTGACATTATTAATATTTTTTTATCTTTAGAAGTATATTTTTTTATAGATTCAAAACCACTTTTAAAAGATTCGAAAGAGGCATTATATGAATCATTTATTATAGTACAATTATCAGTTTTAATTATTTCAAATCTACTTGATGGTAACTCTATATTAGATATAAAATAAGGATCTATAGGGATTTGAATGAATATACAAAATGAAATAACCGCCAATAAATCTATTAATTGACCTTCAGACCAAATATTATTCAAAGTCAAAAATACGTCTTTACCAAATATTTTATAGAGTACTTTTGTTTTATTTTCTGAGTATTCAAAATCTTTTAATACAGAATCATTAGAATCTTTTTTACCAAATTTTATAATATTTAAATTTTTTGGTATAAAATCCAATAATTTTTCATAATCTCCATTCAAAACTACAAGACCTTTTTTCATATTTTTAGTTATCAAAGATTTTTGATAAGCAATATTTTCTTTAGATTCTAAAAATTCTATATGAGATGTACCTATATTAGTTATAAATGCTACATCTAAATCATAAAAATTAGATAAAAACTTAAGATCATCTTTTTTCTGAAGACCCATTTCAAGTATTGCTACATCTTCATTATTATAATAATTTAATATACTTAAAGGAATTCCTATTTCTGTATTATAGTTTTCATGAGTAGAAAATATACTTAGAGTATTTGACAAAATTTGATGTAAACATTCTTTAGTTGTAGTTTTCCCAGTTGATCCCGTTATACCAATTTTTAATTTACTATTATTATTTACTAATTTTGAAGTCTCTTTTAATATATGAATTAACACATTATCAACTTTTAAAATATTTTTAAATGGTATATCTTTTTCAACAACAGCAAAAGATGCGCCCCTTTGGAACGCATCATTTAAATAGTTATGACCATCATTTTTTTCGCCTTTTAAAGCTATAAAAACATCATCTTTTTTTATATCTTTTGAATTTGTTTGAAAAAAATATTTTTTATTTTTTAATTCTATCAAGTTCATTTTTTCATACTCCTTCTCAAGCCATCTATGGCTTCTGCTGCTACATCGTAATCAGAGAATTTAATTTGTTTTCCACCACCAAAAAGTTGGAATTTTTCATGTCCTCTTCCAGCTATTATTACTATATCTTCACGATTTGCAAAGTTAATAGCTGCATTTATAGCAGTTTTTCTGTCTGGAATGACTATGAAATTTTTTTCTTTATTTACTCCTTCTTTTACCTGTTCAATTATTTTATCTGGATCTTCATCTTTTGGATCATCATTGGTTATGACAACTATGTCGGATAATTCACTCGCTATTTGTCCCATTATCTTTCTTTTACCTTTATCTGCATTACCACCAGCACCAAATACAACGATTATTCTTCCTTCTGTTAATGATCTTGCATTTTTTAAAACATTTTCAAGTGCATCTGGAGTATGAGCAAAATCAATAACAACAGAAAAACCCAATGCTTTTGAACTTGGAATTATTTCAAATCTACCTCTAACTCCTTTAAAAGTAATTATGCCATGTTTTATTTGTTCATAGCTGAGTCCAAACTGTCTTGCCGCTATCAAGGAATTTACTATATTATAAGCATTAAAACTTCCTATTATGGAAGAATATATAGAAATTTCCCCTTCATCAGGTGTGATCAATTTGAAATTCATTTGGTATATACTTTGATTTAATTCCTTAATAACATAATCAGCATCATCTGAAAAACCATAAGTTATAATTTTTTTAGAATCTATAAATTCGAATTTCTTCATATCAAAATTATCATAATTTATTATCACTTTCCCATCAGGTTTTAAATTATTTGCAAGAGAAAGTTTTATTTTTTCATATTCATTAAAAGATGAATGATAATCGAGATGATCCCTTGTTATGTTTGTGAATGATATAATATCAAAATAAATATCTTCAATTCTTTTTTGAGAAATTGCATGTGATGATACTTCAAGATTTATAAAGTTTACATCTTTGTCTTTACTTTGTTTAAGTAAATTTGATATTTTAATTATGCTGGGTGTTGTATTGTATGGTTCTTCAATTAGCAAATCATTTATTTTAATTTCAACTGTACTCAATAAAGAAGAATTTATCTTTGATTCTCTTAATAAATGATGAAGTATATTAACACTTGTAGATTTTCCATTTGTCCCGGTAACACCAAATATTTTAAACTCGTTTGAGTCTATTTCATTTGAAAGATGAGATAGTCTGGCGAGGGCAACACGTGAGTCTGAAACCAGTATATAAGGAAAATCCAAATCAGATATATAGCTTTTATTTTCTATTATAACTAAAGAACATCCTTTTTTGATTGCCGGTTTTATAAAATTATGACCATCAAATTTGTAACCTTTAATTGCAACAAAAACATCGTTTTTGTTAATATTTTCGCTATTATCTGTTACAGAATTGAGCTCTTTAGATAAAATTAATTTATCACTCTTTTCTAAGATAATATCTGAAAGTTTTTCTAATACGTTTTCAACTCTCATATTTAATACCCCCTAAAATTCTTTTATCTATATTATTTTAACTCTTATTTTTCTATTTGACAATAAATAAATTTATTGATATCATATAATTAGCACTCATAAAAAAGGAGTGATAAAAAGTATGGGAATGGAATTAACGAGCAGGCAAAAAGAAGTTCTATTAAGTATAGTTAAGATTTATATTAAAGAACATAAGCCTGTTAGTTCAGATGATGTTTTGAGTAATTCTAGTATAAAAGCCAGTAGTGCAACTATAAGAAATGATATGCAAAAACTACAACATTTAAAGTATATATATCAACAGCATACAAGTGGAGGAAGAATTCCCACAGATGCTGCATTGTTTCTTTATTTTAATATTATAGATGAAGCTTATTCAAAAAATGGAACATATATGGAAATGCCAAAAGATTATAAATTTTATGATTTAAATCTCATGTATGAAAATATATCTAAAATGATATCAGATATTCTTAACGGAATGGTTCTTTTTGAATATCCAAATCCCAAATATATTTACATAACAAGAGCGGTTGTTACACCTCTTACAGATTATAATTATGTTGTAAATCTTATGACAAATCTTGGAATGACTATAACAAGAACTGTTGATATATATGGTCTCCCTCATTATAAAGAATTAGAAGAGATGTTGAATATAGGGCTAAAAGGAAAATCTTTTAATTCTGTTTTTGAGGCCATAAAAAATCAAAATTTTCAAACTGATGATATAAGAGTAATAAATATGTATAATCTAATTGAGGTTCTATTAAATGAATTTTCAAGAAATAAATATATAATTAATGGGCTTGAAAAGATAATTTCTTTTCACAAACCCGGTTATGATAGTATAAAAAGTTTGAGTATGATAATAGAAAATGATGAAATAAAAGATGAGATATTTAAAGATCTCGACTATTCAAGAGATATAAAAGTTTTTTTTGGAAATGATATAGGTTTTAGGTCTTTAAGAAATTTTGCTTTTTTTTATACATCTTATTGTATGTCATCGAATTCTATAGGTAGACTTCTATTTATCACTGAAAAATATTCTGATTATGAAAAAATTTATAATACAATCAAAGAATATACTTCTAGGTTCTCTGAAATTATATCAAAAAATCTTTAGTTTATAAAATTATATGTGTTGGAGGTGCTTTTAATGAGCAAAAAGGAAAATAAAAAAATTGAAAATAAAGTGAATAAAAAGATAGATGAGAAAATTGTTGAACAGATAGAAGAAGAACTTAATGAAGTCGTTGAGGAAGAAAAGAAAGAGGATATTTTAAACATTGAAGAAGTATTGAAAGAAAATGAAGAATTAAAAAAAGATCTTGAAAAAATTAAAATTGAAAATGATAAATTAAAAAATTATGCTTTTGATTTAAAAAGTGATTTTGAAACTTTTAAAGAACTCGTTGAAAAAGAAAAAAAAGATATAAAACTAAAAGAAAAAGAAAAATTGATAAGGAGTTTTTTAGTACCATATGAAAAATTGTTAATTTCTTTAAATTATAAAGAAGATGAACAATTTCCAAAAGCAATAGAAATGGTAGAAAAAGATATGAATAAATCCTTTGAAAATGCTGGATTAGAATTTATAAAACCATCATCTGGAGATATTTTTGATCCTTTTGAACATGAAGTGTCTGATAAATATGAAACTGATGAAATTAAAGAGTACCATGTTTATAAAACAGAAAATCCAGGATATAAACTTAATGGTAGAGTCATAGAGCCAGCTAGAGTTGTTGTTGCAATTAAACCAAAAGTTGTTATTTCAGTTAAAGAAGAGGCTGAAGAAGATAATCCTAAAAAAGAAGAAGGTGAAAATTAATGCCTCAAAAAAAAGATTATTATGGGATTCTTGAGGTTTCAAGAGATGCTTCTCAAGAAGACATAAAAAAAGCGTATAGAGTACTTGTTAAAAAATGGCATCCAGATAGACATTTAGAAAATAAAAAGGTTGCCGAAGAAAAATTTAAGGAAGTTCAAGAAGCTTATGAAGTTTTATCTAATCCTGAAAAAAGAAAACTTTATGATAGATTTGGATTTGTACCTGAGGGTGGTATGCCAAATGGTGGAAATGGTTCTTATACAGGTGGTGTAGAAGACATATTTAAAGATTTTTTTGGAGGTGGATCTGGCAATTTTGGAGATGCTGGAGGACCATTTTCAGATTTTTTTGATATGTTTTTTGGAAATGAAAGAGGCGGAAGTTCGAGAGGAACGAGAACTCAGAGAGCTTCTAAAGGTCAAGATATTCACGCAACTGTTACGCTTGAACTTGAAGAACTTTTATATGATGTAGAAAAAGTAATAGAATATAGTAGATATGAAAATTGTACATCATGTAATGGTACAGGTGCTGAGGGAGGAACTGCTTTTAGTACATGCCCAAGATGTAATGGTAGAGGACAAATAGCTGAAGAACAAAGAACTTTTTTTGGAACTTTTGTAAAGAATTATACTTGTCCTACTTGTAATGGACAAGGCAAGATAATAAGTAAAAAGTGTAGTGTTTGTGGTGGAAGTGGAAAAAATTATAAAAAAGAAAGACTTAGTGTTAAAATACCTGCCGGTATAGAAGATGGTTATGTATTAAAGATAACTGGGAAAGGTAATAATGGATTAAATGGAGGACCTAATGGAGATTTAATAGTTCATATAAAAGTTATAAATAATCCTAAATTTAGAAGAAATGGAGCAGATCTTGAAACAGAGATAAAAGTTGATTATATAACTGCTGCTTTGGGTGGAACTATTAAAATACCTACATTAGAAGGTAATATTACAGAAAAAATTTCTGAAGGTACTAATCCCGGAACCATAATAAGATTAAAAAATCTTGGCCTTCCTAATTTTACAGGTAAAAAAAGAGGGGATATTTATGTTAAACTTAATGTGGAGATAAATAAACCTTCTATGAGAGAAAAAAAATATCTTAAAGAGATAGCCAAAATAAAAAAATTAGATATATAAAGGCAGGTTGATTCGGTTGAATGATAATCTCAAAAAAACGATAGTTGATTATGTGATAATTTCTATAGGTACGCTGATAACAGCAATTGGAATTGTACTGTTTTTTGTTCCATACAATATTGTGGCTGGTGGAGTTAGTGGATTGGCTATAGTATTGAATTCATTGTTCGGTTGGTGGATTGGATTACAAATGTTAGTTTTTAATGTAATTCTCTTTGCACTCGGTTTTTGGTTGTTAGGACTTGGATTTGGGATGAAAAGTATATTTTCAGCGATTACTTTGTCTGTTTTTACTGATGTATTACAACAGTTTTTTGAGATGGATCAAATGATACCGAATTTAATAGCCCAAAGTCAAAGTTATAATATAGATATAATATTGATGTCAGCTGTTTATGGAGGAGTTATATCGGGATTTGGAATGGGACTTGTTATATGGAGAGGTGCAACTACTGGTGGTACTGATATTCTTGCAATGATATTCAACAAGTATTTTTCTGTATCTGTTGGTACGGGACTTTTAATATCAGATAGTTTGATAACGGCATCTTCTATTTTTATAAATCCTATATTACCAATGTATGGTATAATAACTATTTTTATAGCAGCAAAGACAATAGATGGTATAGTTAATGGTTTATCTTCATCAAAAACTTTTTTGATTATAAGTGAATATCATGATAAAATTAAAGAAAGTATATTTAATGATTTAGATAGAGGAATTACATATATTAAAGGTGTAGGTGGTTACACTAAAAAAGATAAAGATATTTTAATGGTTACAATAACGAGATCTGAGATTGGAAGACTTAAATCTTTGATAAAAGAAATAGATTCAAATGCATTTATAATAGTTCTACCCAATAGTGAAGCTATTGGGTATGGATTTAAAAAAATAACTTAAAAATTAAAAGGTAGGTGTGGGAATTGGACGACCCCCAAAGTAGCTCGCAGCTGATATTTTCACTTATGTTTATATTTGTTTTACTCATGTTATCGGCACTTTTTTCAGGTTCTGAAACAGCATTCACCTCTATGGGAAGAGGAAAACTTAAGGATTATCTCGAAAATGAAGAAGATGAAAAGAAAAAAAGTATGCTTCAAAAGTTTATGAATAGTCCAAATCAATATTTAACGACTATTTTAATCTTAAATAATGTAGTAAATATTTTGGCATCATCACTTACTACATTGTTTGTTGCAAATCTTCTTCCAAACTCTAAAGGAGTTGCTGTTGGTATTGCAACGGGTTTTATGACATTAATGATTTTAATATTTGGTGAAATAACCCCTAAAGTATATGCAAGAGAAAATAAAGAAAAATTTTTTAAATTCTCATTTAGAATAGTAAATGTTTTAAATTATATTTTAACTCCTGTTGTATGGATACTTGTTAATTTGTCAAATGTAGTAATAAAAATATTTGGTGGAAAGGGATTTGGTCAGACACCTCCTTTTGTGACAGAAAGTGAAATAATGACTTATCTTGATATGGGACATGAAGAAGGGGTAATTGAAAAGTATGAGAAATATCTCATGCAAAGAAGTCTTGAAATACGTGAAACTTCTGTAAAAGAAATAATGACCCCAAGAGTTGAAATGGTCTCACTTGAAGATGATGAAAAAATAAATGATTTGATTAAAATTATAAATGATGATGGTTATTCAAGAATTCCTATTTATAGAGAAAGTCTTGATACTATAGTTGGAATATGTTATGCAAAAGATATTTTTAAACTCATGGATGAGGTTAGTGATTCAGATAAACTAAGAAATATGAGTGTTTTAAAGATCTCACATAAGCCTTTTTTTGTACCGATTACCATGAAAGTTAAAGATATTCTCAAGATGTTTCTTACAAATCATACTCATATGGCTATAGTTGTTGATGAATATGGAGGAACTGCAGGATTGGTAACACTTGAAGATGTAATAGAAGAACTCACAGGAGAAATTCTTGATGAATATGATGATATAATTGAAGAATCTAATATAACAAGGATTGATGAAAATATTATACTTGTTAATGGTTCTACTCCTATAAATGATATAGAAAGAGAATTAGATATAGATTTTCCAGAAACAGATTTTGAAACTATAGGTGGTTTTTTATTAGAACAACTCGAAAGATTTCCAAAACCAGGCGAACATATAATATTTGAAAATTATGAATTTGAAGTTATATCTGTTACTGTTAATAAAATAGATAAAGTTAAGATAATTGTTGTTCCCGATGTAAATATAAAAGGTGATGAAAATGACAGAGATGATGATTCAGAAACTTTATAAAGAAGCTTTAAAAGCAAGAGAAAATGCTTATGTACCTTATTCTAATTTTAAAGTTGGGGCTGCATTACTTACACAAGATGATGAAATTTTTACAGGCTGTAATGTTGAAAATGCTTCTTATGGTCTTTCTATATGTGCAGAGAGAAATGCAATTTTTTCAGCAAATAATTCAGGGAAAAGAAAGTTTAAAGCTTTATTTGTAATTGCTGATACCCCAGATCCAGTGAGCCCTTGTGGAGCTTGTAGACAAGTTATGAATGAATTTGGAGATTATGAAGTTTATCTTGCTAATTTAAATGGAGAAATAAAAAAAACTTCTACAAAAGAACTGCTTCCTTACGGGTTTAGCAAGGATGATATGGATGATACAAAAAAATAAAAAATTTAAAGTTTTGATCATAGAAGATTCTATGATAATAAGAACTCTTGTAAAAACAATACTTCAAAAAGATTCGAATTTTGAATTTTATGAAGCTGAAAATGGGAAAATTGGATATGAAAGAACCTTAGAAATTCTTCCAGATGTTATATTGTTGGATATAATGATGCCGGAAATGAATGGCTATGAGGTTTGTGAACTTTTAAAAAAGAATAAGTTCACAAAAGAAATTCCTATAATAATAATAAGTGCTCTCGATGAAATAGAAAACAAAGAAAAAGGCTTTGAACTTGGTGCTGTTGATTATATAATCAAGCCAGTTGAGCCTCAGGAGCTTGTTGCAAGAATTAAAACTCATGCCGAACTTTATAATGCTCAAAAAGAATTAAAAAATTATATACAACTCTTTGAAAATGATCTAAAAACAGCTCAAACATTACAATACGCCATGTTACCTAAGAAGAAAATTTATGATCATATAGAATTGGATTGGTATTTTAAAGAATCTTTTAACGTTTCCGGAGATATATTTGGGGTTCTTGATATGACTGATGGTTCTAAATTTATTTATGTTATAGATGTTTCAGGGCATGGAGCAGCTGCTGCCATGTTGTCATTACTTGTTAAACAAGAAATAGAAAATTTGATATACGAAAAGAAAATAGTTAATATAAGTGAACTCGGGAAATATCTCGATGAAAAAGAAAAAAATATATTCAATGATGGTTCTTATTTTACTGCTGTTTTTTTAAAAATAAAAAAAGATGAGATTAAAATAATTAATTTTGGACATAGACAACCTTTTATAATAAGAAAAAATAAAAAAACAGAAATAATAAGAAATACTAATTTACCACTTGGAATGGGCCTTATAGAAAACATAAAAAATATAGATGAAATAAGTGTTGAATTTAATAAAGAAGATATGTTTTTAATATATACTGATGGATTAGTTGAAGCACATAACTCTAAAAAAGAAGAATTTTCTGAAGAAAATATAATAAATATAATAAATAATCTTCAAGAGATAAATCCTAACAAATTAGTAAACCAAATTAAAAAAGAATTAAATTTATTTTTAAACAATAATACACCTGAAGATGATATAACAATAGTATCAGGGATAAAGTTATAGCCTAAAGCAAAAAGCTTATAGGCTATTTTTATAATCTAAATGTGAGGAGTAATAATTATGAAACTTGAAGAAATCGAAATATCTGAAAAACAGATATTTAAAGGAAACCTTCTCGATGTTAGAAAATATGAAGTAGAACTTCCAAATGGTAGACAATCAACTCGTGAACTTGTTTTGCATCCTGGAGCAGTAGCTGTTTTTGCTTTTGAAGATATGAATAATAAAGTTATTTTGACGAAACAACATAGATTTCCTATTAGAGCAAATCTTCTTGAAATACCTGCAGGGAAGTTTGATTCTCCGGAAGAAGACCCTATAGAATGTGGTAAAAGAGAGCTCGAAGAAGAAACTGGATATATATCTGAAAATTGGACATATCTTGGATATATATATACTACACCTGGATTTTCTAATGAAATAATACATCTTTATTTAGCTAAAAATTTGAGAAAAACTCATCAACATACTGATGAAGATGAATTTATAGAAATAATAGAAATGAATTTAGATGAGTTTGAAGAATTAATAAAAAATGGTGAAATAAATGATGCAAAAACTATAGCTGCATATACAAGAGCTAAATTATTGGGAGGAATATGAAATGGAAGTTAGAACAAGATTTGCTCCTAGTCCTACTGGTTTTTTACATGTTGGAGGAGCAAGAACAGCTTTATTCAATTACTTATTTGCAAGAAAGCATAATGGAAAATTTATTTTGAGAATAGAGGATACAGATGTTGAGAGATCTACTAAAGAATCTGAGGATCAATTGATAGATGCTCTAACATGGTTAGGTTTAGATTGGGATGAAGGACCTAATGTTGGGGGTTCTTATGGCCCTTATAGACAAACGGAAAGAACAGAAATTTATCTTCAAAAAGCTAAAGAGCTTGTTGAACAAGGAAAAGCTTATGAATGTTATGTTTATCCAGAAGAAATGGAAAGTATAAGAGAAGAATTATTGTCTCAAGGAAAAGCTCCTCATTATAATTATGACATGCTTAAAGTATATAATACAGAAGAAAGAAAAAAGGAATATAAAGAAAAGGGATTAACACCTGTTATATTTTTTAAAATGCCAAGAAAAGATTATAAATTAAATGATTTAATAAAAGGTCCTGTAATATTCAAAGAAGGATCTGTTGGAGATTTTATACTGATTAGAAGTAATGGTTTTCCTACATATAATTATGCTGTTGTAATCGATGATATGATGATGAAAATAACTCATGTGATACGTGGAGATGATCATTTATCAAATACATTAAGACAAGTTGCCATATATGAAGCTTTTAACTCAGAATTACCAGAATTTGCTCATGTTTCTATGATATTGGGACCAGATGGAAAAAAATTATCTAAAAGACATGGTGCCACTTCTGCAGAAGAATTTAGAAATAGAGGATATTTACCAGAATCTGTTGTAAATTTTCTAGCATTATTGGGATGGTCACATCCAGAAGGAAAAGAATTATTAGATATAAATGAATTGATAGAAAATTTTGGACTTGAAAGAGTAAATTCGAGTGCAGCAGTATTTGATGATGTAAAATTAAAATGGATGAATGGAAACTATATAAGAAGTGCAAAACTCGATAGAATATATAAATTATCAATTCCTTTTATAGTTCAAAGTGGTATATTAACAGAAGAACAATGTGAAAACAATAAAAAATGGCTTCTTGAAGCAATAGAACTTGTTAGAACATCTTCAGAAGAATTAAATGATATTCCAAATGAATTAAAAATATTTATAGAAGACTTTAAAATAAATATGGAAGATGAAGAATTCATAGGGTATCTAAATGATGAAGGTGTTAAAGAAGCTATTAAACAAGCTTATAAACTATTTTTAAATGATGATGAATGGACATCAGATAGTGTGCTTGAAAATCTAAAAATAGCTATGAAAGAAAATAAACCTAAGAAAAAATCTTTTTATATGGCTCTAAGAAAAACTTTAACAAATGAATTCCATGGCCCAGATCTTGTGAAGTCCATACACTTAATAGGAAGAGCAAGAGCTTTAGAAAGATTCGAAAGGGTGATTGAATATTGATAAGAATTTATGATACTTTATCTTCAAGTTTAAAAGAATTAAAAACTATAGAAAAAAATCATGTTAAAATATATGTATGTGGACCAACTGTTTATAATATAATACATGTTGGAAATGCCAGACCTATGATTGTATTTGATTCTTTTAGAAGATTCTTAGAATTTTCAGGGTATAAAGTTACTATGGTTCAAAATTTTACAGATATAGATGATAAGATAATAAATAAATCAAATGAAGAAAATACTCCTTTTAAAGAAATTCCAGAAAGATTTATAAATGAATATTGGAAAGATTCAAATCTTTTAAATATAAGACCTGCAAATTTTCATCCAAAAACTACAGATTATGTAGATGAAATAATAATATTTATAGAAGATCTTATTAAAAAAGGATATGCTTATAAATCAGAAAATAATGATGTATATTTTGATGTTAGAAAACTTGAAGATTATGGAAAACTTTCTCATAGAAATCCGGATGATATGCGTTCTGGAAGTAGAATAGAAATTTCTGAAAATAAAAGAGATCCTCTAGATTTTACTTTATGGAAGGCATCAAAAGAAAACGAACCAAGTTGGAGCAGTCCTTGGGGTGATGGAAGACCTGGATGGCATATAGAATGTTCTGTAATGTCAACTCAAATCTTAGGTAAAACTTTTGATATTCATGCAGGAGGAAATGATTTGATATTTCCCCATCATGAAAATGAAAGAGCACAATCTGTTGCAAGACATGGGTGTGAGTTTGCCAATTATTGGATGCATAATGGAATGTTAAAGCTTTCTGGAAGTAAAATGTCAAAATCTACTGGAAATATATGGCTTGTTAGAGATATAGTAAAACAATATGGTGCAGATACATTAAAAATATTTATGTTATCTAAACATTATAGATCGCCGCTTGATTTCAGTGAAGAAGGATTGATATCTCAAAAAAAATCAGTTGATAGACTCAATGAAACACTCAAAAAAACTGAAGATTTATTTGAAAATGATATACCATATTTAGCCTATACAGATTATATGAAAGAAAAAATAAATATTTTTAAAGAATATCTTTCAGATGATTTTAATACAACAAAGGCAATTGCTTTAATATTTGATATAAGTAAAGAGTTAAATAAATCACTTGAGCAAAAAAATAAAAAAAATATACTTGAAAATTATCATCTTTTGAAGAATATATTTGGCCCAATATTTGGAATTTTTGAGGACAATTATATTGAAAAGCAGAATATGAGTTCTGATGAAGTTATAAACCTTCTCATAGACATAAGAAATAAAATGAGAAATCAAAAAAACTATGAAATGTCTGATTATATTAGAGATAAATTAAATGAAATAGGAATAGAAATAAAAGATAATATTGAAGGAACAACATATAAAATAAAATAATAAAAGGGAGAAATCCCTTTTATTTTTAAAAAAATTCAAAAATTAACATAAAATAAAATAAACGTTTAAATAAAATATTCAATTAATGTTATAATTTTATTATCAAGTATTTGGGAGGTATTAATATGATAGATGTAAAAATAATCAATTCAGTTTTAAGTTCTTTGACAGATACGTTTAAATCAGCTGCACAAACAGATATAAATTTACAAAGCCCTAAACTTGTTAAAACAATTGAAAAAACATATGAAATAGTTACAACAATAGGATTTAATGGAGTTTTAGAAGGTAATGTAATATATACTTTAACTTCTGAAACTTCATTAGAAATAGTAAATAGTATGATGGGTGGAATGATGAAATTAACCGAAGTTGATGATATGGCAATAAGTGCCATAGGTGAATTGGGAAATATGATATCTGGTGCAATAGCTGTATCACTTGAAAAAGTGGGATATTCAATAGACATAACTCCTCCTTCTGTTGTTGAAGGAAAAGAAATGAGAGTTAGTGTAGAAGGAAATATATTAAAGTTTGCTGGAACATTATTAGATGGAAAAGAAATAGAAATATTTTTAGTTGTAAAAAAATAAAAAAATATCCTGTGAAAATAACTTAAAAATATTATTCACAGGATATTTTTTATCATTTAATAGTAAATACTCTAGCCTCTCCAGGATTTATAGTTACTCTCAGTATTCCATCATTTATATCCCAAGAGCTTTCGCTTCTTCTATAATTTTCTATAGTCGTTTTTATGGAATGATTTCCTCTCCATGTATGATATCCAAGATTAATTTCAAAATAATAAGGATTATCAAAGTTTAAATTTATTGGTATTACTATTCCATCTTTTCCGTCCCACCAAAACATCACGAATGATTTTTCTCCAAAATCTAAAAATCTATAATTCTCTTTTTTCAATAATAGATTTTTATGATTATTTTTTATATTCCCAAGATATTTTAAGAGTTTTATCATATGATGATCTGTATCCCAATGAAGAGCATACCAATCAAAAAAAGCAAGTTTCCCATAAAATTGATCATCCGGTTTTAAGTATTTAAATTTTTCTTCTAAAGGTTTTTCAAAATCAAGACCTGTGTTCATAGGTTGAGATTCGAATATCTCTGATCCAGAATTTATAAAAGTTATCCCATTTGGCATAAATGTATTTATTACAGCAGAAAGTTTTGAGAAATTTTCTCCATATTTTCTTGTTATTGCTCTTGGCGAATCTGGTGTTTCAGAGGTTGCAAATGCTGGTAAAGAAAGTTCAGGCATTATTTTAGAAACGAATTTTTTAGTCCATCCCTCATCTATACGAGGCTCTGACCACCAAGAATTGCCTAAAATTCCATCATAACCATTATTTTTAGCTCTGTTATGATTATCCATATTCAATTCTTCTGCTATTATAGCAAAAGCTGGATCATATTCTTTGGCTTTTTTTATTATCATATCTTCAAGCTCAGAAGGTAAAGCATGTCCCATATCAAGTCTTGCACCATCAATACCAAAATTTTTTTGATAAAATGGCATTATATCTGAAATTAATGTCCAAAGTTCTTGATTTTTTTCTTTACCTGGGAAATTACTCGATTTAACAACATCAAAAAGTACATATGGAGGTTGATTCTTAGGTAAATATTTTTCGGCTTCTTCAGGATGAGATAAATAGAGTCTTAAGAATGTTATATCATCCCAAGTGGGTTGAGTATCGTTTATCCAATCAGAAAAACCTGGTACAGTGATAATTTTGAATGATTTTATTAATTCATCAAAGAAATCAGGATTATCCTTATTTTTTTTCAAAAAAGTTTCCCATTTTTTAGGGTTTGTAGTTTTTGGATCAAATCTAAATTTAGATAGATGTTTTTTTACTTCATCATCATTATATAAAATTTCTAAATTTTCTTTTGTAGGTTGTTCAAATTTTAAATTTTTTATTTTTGGTGGTGCATAAGAATTTAATTCTTTTAAGTCTATCCAATAAAACCATTCTGGATGATCTAATATTAATTTATTATCTCTTGCAGCAGTTCTTGGAACAAAATCTAACATAACTCTTATTTCCATTATATGGCAGGCCTGTACAAAAGCTGCAAATTGTTGATTAGATGAAAATTCATCATCCAAAAGAGTATCTTTATAATCTTTTTCCACACTAAAATAATCTTTTACTGCATATGGTGATCCCACTTCACCTTTTTTAAATTTATTAGAGCTTTGGCTTATAGGTAGAAGATATATACAATCGATATTCATTTTTTTAAAATAAGGTATCATAGCGATCATTTTTAAATATGTACCAGATTCTGTATATCCGAGTTTATCTATAGGCATAAAAATAGTTTTTTGATCATGTATATATGCAGCTGTAGCTCTTATATGTGCCCCATACATAGTTGATAAATTTACCCATGAAGGATCTTTTTCTTCTTTTATAAAAGACAAAGGATTAGAATAATCTTTTTTTTCATCAGAGTTTTTTAAAATTTCATCAATAACGCTGGAAACGTATTCATAAGGGTTTAAGAAAAATTTTCTTCCATTTAATTTAACATCACCCGAATAATTTTCTGGCATCCAATTTTTTGGAACAGCATAATTTTTTTTACCTTTTTTTACTTTAGATTTAAGATATTCATTTATATCTTTTAAGTCTTTCATTTTTTAACCTCCTTTAATAAAAGGGTAAAAAGGGGTAAATCCCCTTTTTGTAAGAATTAAGTCAAATTTATTATATCATACAAATTGTCTAATTAATTAAACAACATCATCTATTTTATGAAGTATTTGTTTCAAGAGTTTTTTTAATTCGGAATTTTCTTTCGAAAGTCTTTCATTTTCTTTCAATAAAAATTCATAATCCACTTTTTTTAAAATATTTTCTGATTGTTCATTTAAAGATTTTTTTTCTTCTTTTGAATCATGACTTTTTTTGTATATTGATTTCAAAAGATCTATTATATATTCATCGAAAAGTTTATTATTTTCTTGTATGGCATGAAAAATAAACAAATTATATTCTGGGATTTCACTTTTATCAGAATTTAAGTTAGATTTTAAAATATAATCAATAAAATTTTCTTTTTCGAGGGTGTTCATTTTATTTAAAATGGTATTTATTTTGTCATTATAATTGATTATATATATTTCAAATATATCATTTAAAATCAAGTTTAAATTTTTATCTTTTGTATAATGAGAAGTATTTTTTATTTCATTTATAAGTTTAAGATATACATTTTGCATTATTTCAATTGAATTTGTATCATTATTTATTTTTAAAATATTATTTATTTTTTTTATAAAATTATCCCAATAAATATAATTTATTCCTATTGAATCTATATATAACATCATTAAATATGCATCATATTCATTCAATTCATAAATATCATTTATCTTGTGATAGTTTTTATCAAGAAATTTGTTTATTTTATCAAAAATCGACATAAAAAAAGATTTATTATTTTTAAAATAATAAGGTCTAAAATTCATAATAGTCCCCCTGTATAATTATATTAATATTTTTATAAATAGTATTACATTATTAATACTATAGAAAAATATATTTCATATATTATTATACAATATTTTTTTTGATTTTTTCTTAAAATTGTATAATATTAATTTTTAAAAGGGTGTTTTACTTTATGTTTAAAAATATATAAAGAAAAAATGTTATAATGGTACTTAGAACAAACTAATATTTTATTTAAAGGTAGGTGATAATCCGGATTTTCCGGAGGAAAATATGGGAGATTATCATGAATCATATGATGCTTTAGATCAAAGAACAAGAGATTTAACAAGAGCTTTGAATAGTTTAAAAGAAGAAATAGAGGCAGTTGATTGGTATAATCAAAGAGTTGCCCTCGCAGAAAATGAAGAATTAAAATCTATTATGGCTCATAATAGAGATGAAGAAATAGAACATGCTGTTATGACACTTGAATGGCTTAGAAGAAATATGGATGGTTGGGATGAAGAAATGAAAACATACCTTTTTAAAGAGGGAAATATAACAGATTTGGAAGAAGAAATTGAAAAAAGTGAAGATTCAAAAGATGAATCTTTAGGAATAAAAGACATGAATAAATAAAAAGAGGGGGAGTTTAAATTTATGAGTATATTTAAAAGAGATTTAGCTCCAATTTCAAAAGAAATTTGGTCAGAAATAGACGAAAGAGCTAAAGATGTTTTTAATTCGTATTTATCTGCCAGAAAAGTAGTTAACTTCATAGGTCCTTTTGGAATTGATTATAATGTTTTATCAGAAGGAAGAATTGCAGTTGAAGAAAGTAAAGAAGGAGTTAATTTCGGTATATATAAAGTAAAACCTTTAGTTGAACAAAGAATAGATTTTGAATTGAACAGATGGGAATTAGATAACATATTTAGAGGAGCTAAAGATATAGATTTTTCACCATTGGAAGATGCTGTTAAAAGAGCGGCTCTTTTTGAAGAAAATGCCATTTATAATTCTTTATCGCAAGCAAATATAAAAGGTATAATTCAAACATCTTCAAATAAAATTGAATTTGGTAACTCATCATCTGAAATTATGGAATCACTTGCAAAAGGAATTCTTGAATTGAGAAGTTCATATGTTAAATCTGATTTAGTTTTAATTGTTGGACCAGATAATTGGAAAAAAATAAATAAATTTTCTGATAATTATCCATTAAAAAAGAAAATAGAAGAATCTTTAGGAACAAAAATAATTTTGTCCCATGTTTTAGATGGAGCTATTTTAATGCCATTAAAACATGAAGACATAGAATTAATTGTTGGACAAGATTTTTCTATAGGATATCATAATTGTACAGAAGATAAGATAAAATTTTTTATTATGGAGTCTTTCACATTTAGAATCTTAGATCCAGATATAATAGTAAAATTTGAATGATATTTTTAATTTATAAAAGACGGATATTTTAATATCCGTCTTTTGCAATTAAATAATAAATATTTTGATTTTTTAATGATGTTGTAGGATATTTATTTTTTACTGTTTCAAAATTTTCTATTATTTGATTTAAAACTTTTTCCTTTTTTTTATAATTTGACATAAAAATAATTTTGTCAGCTTTTTCTATTAAATCAAAGTTGACAGAGATTCTTTTTAATGGAGGATTTCCATGTTCTTTTTCTGTGTATATGATAAATCCTTTTTTCTTTAACTCATCTGGAAATAAAGAAGCTGTGTGACCATCATTTCCTATACCTAAATATATTAAATTAAATTTATAATTTTTAGTTTTTGTTATAATTTTATTTTCATAATCTATTATAGATTTTTCTATTGGAATATCTGTTCTTATTTTAAATATGTTTGACTTTGGTATTGGAATATGTTTTAAAAAATTTTCATAAGTATTTTTATAATTGTTATTTGAAGAATTTTCAGAAATAAATCGTTCATCGCCAAAAAATATTAAAACATTTTCCCAGTTTATTTTATCTTTATATTCAGATATTATTATTTTATACATATTTATTGGAGTAGATCCTCCTGAAAGCATTACTTTAAAAGAATTACTATTTTTTAAATATTCTTCATAGAATAATTTTGCAGATCTATTAGCCATTTCATCTTCATTTTTAAACAAATAAATTTTCATAAAATCACCTCAATGGATACCATGTACCATTTTTAAATAATCTACTACTCTCTTTAGGCCCCCATGTTCCTGCTTCATAAAAATTCAAAGTATTTTCTTTTTTCCATTTATTAATTATGGGTTCTAAAAGTTCCCAAGATATTTTCATAGCATCGCTTCTTACAAATAAAGTTTGATCACCTATTAAAGCATCTAAAATTAATCTTTCATAAGCTTCTGGTGGATCAAAATCAAAATGATTCTTATATTTAAAATCCATATTTAAAGTGTTTAAACATAATTTAGAACCAGGTTGTTTTGCCTGTATATAAAGAGAAAATCCTTCATCTGGTTGTACATTTAAAATTAAAGAATTTTGTTCTAAATTTATAAAATCATGTGAAAAAATGGAATGTGGAACATCTTTAAATATTATTGCAATTTGACTTAATTTTTTTTTAAGTCTTTTGCCGGATCTAAGATAAAATGGAACTCCACTCCAACGCCAATTATCTATAAAAAATTTTCCAGCTACATATGTTTCAGTGCAAGAATTCTTGGCTACATTTTTTTCTTCTCTATACCCTGGAACTATTTCATCATCGATTTTGGAGGAAATATATTGTCCTCTGACAAGATTATCATCTATGTTTTTATTGTTAAAAGGTCTTATAGATTTTAAAAGTTTAACTTTTTCATTTCTAACGCTTACAGGTTCTAAGGATGCTGGAGGCTCCATTGCGACAAGAGTCAAAAGTTGAAGCATATGATTTTGAAACATATCTCTTAAAAGACCTGCATTTTCAAAGTATCCAGCTCTATGACCAATACCAAGGGATTCTGATACTGTTATTTGAATATTATCTATATATTTATAATTCCATATAGGTTCAAATATTATATTCGCAAATCTTAACATCATAATGTTTTGAACTGTTTCTTTTCCAAGATAATGGTCGATTCTATATATTTGCTGTTCTTCTAAATACTTATGAAGTTCATCATCTAAAGAGTTAGAAGAATTTAAATCACTACCAAAAGGTTTTTCAATTATAACTCTTTTGAAATTATTTTTTTGATCATTTAAACCAACTTCACCTAATTTTTTTATTATTATTGAATGTATATCTGGTGGAGTTGCAAAATAAAATAAATTATTTCCATTTGTTTTGTATTTATCATCCAAATATTTAATCTTATCATTTAGTATTTTATAAAGATTAATATCATTATATTGTCCATTTTGATAATATATTATTTTTAAAAATCTATTTATTATTTTTTCATCTTTGCAAAGATTTGAAATAATATTTTTTGTTTTATCTCTAAAATTTTGATCATTCATTTGAGTTCTTGCAACACCTAAAACATAAAAATTTTCTGATAAAAGATTTCTTTTAAAAAGTTTAAATATTGCCGGAATTAACTTTCTTGAAGTTAAATCACCTGAAGCACCAAATATTATTATTGATGATTTATCAGCTTTTATTTCTTCACAACTATTACTTTGGCTTATTATTTTTTTATTTATTTTTTCCATAGAAATCCCTCTTATCTGGATTAGCTGATTCAACTTTACCGGCACCGGTAGAAGTTTTTTTGATATTCCTATCTTTTTTATAAAGTGCATGACCACCAAATTGATTTCTCAAAGCAGCTACTACTTTATCAGAAAAAACATCTTTTTGTCTTGATTGAAAACGTTTAAATAAAGAAGCTGATATTATTGGAACAGAAACACCATTATCTATTGCTTCATTTACAGTCCAACGTGCTTCTCCAGAATCTTCAACATAACCTTGAATATCTTTGAGAGAAGAATCATCTTTAAAAGCTATTTCAAGCAATTCTAATAACCAAGATCTTATAACACTTCCATTATTCCACATTTTTGATATATCTGAAAGATTTAAATTTTCACCATATTTTGAAGCTTTTAAAAGTTCAAAACCTTCTGCATAAGCTTCCATCAATCCATATTCTATACCATTGTGTATCATTTTGACATAATGACCTGCTCCTGTAGAACCACAATACATATACCCATTATTTGGAGCTAAAGACTTTATTATAGGTTCTATATATTCAAATATTTTTTCATCTCCCCCAACCATTGTACAGTAGCCTTCTTTCAATCCCCATACTCCTCCAGAAACACCTGCATCTATATAATTAATACCTTTATTTTTTAAGGTATTAAATCTTTTAATATCATCTTTATAATTAGTATTAGCTCCATCTATTATTATATCTTCTTCATCCAATATTTCTGAAAGTATTTCAATGTTTTTTTCAGTTATATCTCCAGCTGGAAGCATTGACCAAACTACTCTTGGTGTAGATAAAACATTTTTAATTGTTTTTAAATCATAAATAACTTTTGCTCCGTATTCCTTTAGAGTTTCAGATTTTTCTGAAGTTCTATTGTATACAAAAACTTCATGGCCGTCTTCTAGTAATCTAATTGCCATATTATATCCCATTCTACCAAGTCCTATTATAGATAATTTCAAATTTATCTCCTCCATTTAATTAATTTTTTAATAATAAATACATTTAAATTTTAACATATTATTTTGTATTTTCAGATAATAAAAAATAAAAATACTATTACGGGGTATTATAAATATTTGTTGTATGTTTATTGACAAAAAAATGTATTATGGTACAATATATTGAGAAAATACTTAGGAGTGATTCTTATGAATAAAATAAGAATAAATATAGAAGGAAATATAGGTAGTGGAAAAACAACATTAGCAAATGCTCTATTTAAAGAATTTAAAGCAGATGAATTGATATTAGAAGAGTTTGAAAATAATCCTTATTTACCTTTATTATATAGAAATGAAGATGTTGGATTTCAAACTGAAATGTTTTTTCTTGTATCCAGATATAAACAATATAATTCCATGTCAGAAAGTTCTTTAATTATAAGTGATTATGATATGATTAAAAATAAAATTTTTTCAAATATCACTATAAAAAATGAAATAGAAAAATTAAAATTTTATAAAATATATGATATTCTCACAGAAAATCTTGAAAAATCAGATTTAATAATATATATAGACACTTCTGTTGAAACAGTTGTTAAAAGAATAAAAAGCAGAAAAAGAGAGTTTGAAAATAAAATAGATATTGAATATTTAAAAAAAGTCGATGAAGCTTATAAAAAAACTTTTAAAAAAATTAAAAACTGTATAATTTTGGATGGAGATAAATTTGATGTTTTTAATAATGAAGATTTTGAAAGACTTATAAAAATAATAGAGGTGAAAATAGATGAAAAAAAATAAAATGATCGTCTTTGCTGGAAATGTAGGTGCAGGAAAATCTACATTTACAAATATAATTTCCAATAAAATAGAATTTAAACCATATTATGAATCTGTTGTGGATAATCCATTTCTTGAAGATTTTTATTATAATCAAAAAAGATGGTCATATCATTTACAAACATATTTTTTATTTCATAGATTTAAAAGTATAAAAGATATAATAGATAAAGAAGTTAATGCTGTACTCGATAGATCTATTTATGAAGACTCTGAAATATTTGCAAAAAATCTCTATATGAACAATAAAATGAGCAAACCCGAATATGATTCATATAAGCAAATATTTGATACTATGTTGCAATATTTAAAGAAACCAGATCTACTAATTTACATAAAAACAGATGTAAAAACAATTTTAAAACGTATAAATAAACGTGGTAGACAAATGGAGATTCAGACACCAATTGAATATTGGGAACAATTAAATGATTTATATAATAATTGGATAAATGATTATGATCAATCACCTATTTATATAGTTGATGGAAATGAATTTGATATAATTGAAAAACCTAAACTTGTTAATGATATTGTTGAAAATATAAAAACATTAATTTAAGTTTTGAATTTATTTAATTAAAAGGGAACAATTTTTATGGTATAATTAAATACGACTCAAACAATCGACTAAAGGGGGTATTATTTGTGAATGGATTCATAAATATAACTGAAGATATTTTTTATGTTGGTGTTAATGATAGAGAAACGGCTATATTTGAAAATTTATGGCCTTTGGATAAAGGAGTTTCATATAATTCTTATATTATAAGAGACAAAAAAAATGTTTTAGTGGATACTGTAAAAATAAACAAATTCAGTGTTTTCATTGAAAAAATTAGAAATCTTTTAAATGGTGAAGATATAGATTATCTTGTAATAAATCATATGGAACCAGATCATTCAGGATCTATACAGGAAATACTTGAAGAATTTCCTAATATGAAAATAATTGGAAATAAAAAAACATTTGAATTTTTGAATGATTTATATGGTATACAAAAGAATTTATATGAAGTAAAAGATGGAGATGAAATAGATCTCGGAGAACATAAATTAAAATTTTATATGACACCAATGGTTCACTGGCCAGAAACTATGATGACATATGAAACAAAGAGTAAGATTTTGTTCACAGGAGATGCTTTTGGAGGATTTGGAAGTCTTGATGGTGGAATATTTGATGATGAGGTTAATTTGGATTTTTTTGAAGATGAAATAAGAAGATACTATTCAAATATAGTTGGTAAATATTCTCCTATGGTGCAAAGAGCTTTAAAAAAGTTGTCAGATGTCGATATAAAAATAATAGCGGCAACACATGGGCCAGTTTGGAGAAAACATCCTGAAAGAATAATAGAAAAATATGATAGATGGAGTAAATATGAATCAGAAGAAGGCGTTGTTATAATATATGGTTCCATGTATGGTAATACTGAAAAGATGGCAGATCATTTGGCAAGAAAAATAGCTGAACAAGGTATAAAAAATATAAAAGTAATAAATGCTTCTAAAACTCATCTTTCACATATTATAAATGAAATATGGAGATTTAAAGGCGTAATGCTTGGAAGTTGTACTTATAATACAGGATTATTTCCACCAATGGAAGAGATAGTACAATGGATATCTCATACAGGTTTAAAAAATCGTGTATTAGGAATATTTGGAACATATGGTTGGAGTGGAGGTGGAGTTTCCACTATAGAAAAATATGCTGAAAACTTTAAATGGCCTATAGTAAATGAATCTGTGGAAGCTAAATTATCTGCGAAGGAAGATGATTTAAAGAAACTCGATGAACTCGCCAAAGCTATGGCAGATGCTGTAAAAAATAATTAAAAGGGGTTAATTAACCCCTTTTTTTATTGATATATATCGGCATTTAATATAGGTATCAAAGAACTTATTATTGCAGGTATGTATATTTTAGTCCTTGTTAAAATCCCCTTTGAAAAAAATTCAATAGCACCACCCTTTTGTTTTATATTTTCAATTTTTGAAATTTCTTCCATTATATCTCCAAGTTCAGCACCTTTTTTTATGTCTTTCATTATAAAAGTTGGAAGTTGATATATTGGGGATATTCCTATTCCTTCTTTTCCAAATTTATTTATTGTATGAACTACGGTGAATAAAAAAGGTTTATTGAACATTATTTTTATTCCAGCTTCTATACCAATGAAAAAGTCACCATCTAAAAAATTTTGTTTTAGTTGTGAAGCTCTATTATAAGCCCCTTTAAAGGTTTCTTCTTCTAAAGGTTGGGCTGAAACTTTAGAATCTATATCATAACTTTTCAGTTCAAAGTCTTCAAAATACTCTTTAAAAGCTAAGTTACAAGCATTTATTTTAACTGGGTTTTTTGAACCTACCAATATTATCATATTGAATTCTCCTTATTTTATATTTATAATCAAAAGAAATATTATTTCAGTTAAACATATATTAGCTCCTATTACATCACCATTTATACCATTGATTTTTTTATTCGATATAATATTTAATAAAAAAGAACTTATTATAGAAGATATGATACCGATTAAAAAGATTTTCAAAGAGATAAAGGCTGTTATTGAAACTATTAAGAATGAAGGAATTAAATATAATTTTTTGAATGGAAAATACATTTTTCCAAGTCCTTCATCAAATGCTGGTTTTGAGATAGATAACAAAACTGGTACAGAAAATCTTGAAAAAATTGGCATCATATACCAAAAGTCTTTATTTTGAAATATTAAAAAAATATATAATATTATATAAAAAATCCCATATAATAAAGAAAAAGCTCCAATCCTTGAATCTTTAAGTATTTTTCGTCTTTCTTCAATATCTCTTATTTGAGCACCAAATCCATCGAATAAATCTAAAATACCATCAAAATGAAAGTATTGAAAAAGATAGAAATATAAAATCATATTCAATATAAAGGTTATATTTATATTGAATATATTGATGAAAATCATTTGAAATAACCACAAAACAAAACTTGCAAATATTCCTACCAATGGAAAATAAATTACAGACCTTTTAATATTTACATTTTTTACAGTTGGGACCGGAATTCTACTAATAGTACCAAAAGCTACAAATATATCATTTAGCATTTTTTAATACCTCTACTACTTGTAATGTCTCTTCAAGTTTAAATAATTCTACACATACAGGAGTATCTTTAAAATATTTTTTATAAGTTTTTATAAAGCTTTTATACTGTTCTTTCGTTGGTAAAGAATGATCTTTGCCATTTTGAATGCCATGAAAATGTATTTCTTTTATTTTACTTTTAACACGACTTATAAAATATTCAGGATTCTCTCCGAGTAGAGTTAAATGTCCCCAGTCCATTGTTATAGAAGGATTATATTCTTTTATTTTATTATAATATTCGAAGAACTTTCCATCTTCTAAATTTTCAACACATAATCTTTTTTTAAAAATATCCTGACAATATCTGAAGGTATCTTTAAATTCCTCTATTTCTCCAAATGGATGCATTGTTAGTCTATAAACATTAAAATCTTTAAAATAAGAACAAACATTTCTAATGCTTTTCATATTATCTGTTGGGAGATGAATGCTGAGTTTTATGTCAGAGTTAAAAAGTTCTTCGGATTCTTTTTTTATTATAGATTGAATATGTTCATCCCATGAATATATTAATAATTCTACAAAATCTACTTCATCTTTTAATATTTTTAAATTTTCAAGATATGTTCCAGGTATTTGCCATGAAGTTGTTCCTACTATCATTTTATTTTCACCTCTATTCCTGAAACCATTAAAAATACATTATCACATAATTTTGCAAATTTTTTATTTACAGTGCCCAATATTCTTACATATCTTCTTGCTAAGGTATTTTCAGGGATTATTCCCCAACCTACTTCATTTGTAACAAAAATAGTTTTAGGTATATCATTCTTTTTAAGAAAATCTATAAATTTATCTACTTTTTCAAAGATTATATAATCATCATCTTTTTCATGTTTTAAAAGTAAATTAGATGTCCACATTGTAATACAATCCATTAAAATAACATTGGGATTATAAGTTAAAGCCTTTTTAAAAGCATCAATAGGATTAAAGGGTTCTTCTACTGTAAAGAAATTTTCTCCTCTTTCTTTTATATGATTATCTACTTTTATTCTCATCTCCTCATCAAATATTTGAGCAGTAGCTATATAAACTCTGTTTGGTTTTTCTTTTTCGGCAAGAATTTGGGCATAAGTTGATTTACCACATGCCTGTCCTCCAGTTATCAATGTATACATTTTTTAATCCTCCCTATTTCGAATAAAGGTATATCATTTCTTTTTATTTCTTTTTTAGAAGTAAAAATTCCGCAGGTTGCTGGGCCTGCAGATTTTTTTATATTGATATTTTTATTTTCTATTATATCATCGAATAAAATATATTTTAATTCATTTTCTTTTGATAAAATTTCGAGTTCCTTATATATGCCACCCGAACCACAGGGAAGAAAATCTCCTATTGGATTTTCTTTAATTATTTGAGCTATTATTTTAGGATTTAAAATATTATTTTGATTTTTGATAACTTCTTCACCTACATATGGAATACCTATCAAATATATATGATCATTTTCTTTTGAATTTCTCCATATAATATTTTCTGTATATCCAAAAACAGCCATACCATAAGCAGTCATTGAAGTTTTAAAGTTTTCTTCTGTACTTCCATTAATAGGAATGTCTAATTCTAACTTTGAAAGACCTTTTTTAATACCTTTTAATACATTCATTCCTGTTGGATTCCATTCATTACTAACCATAGAAAGCACTGTTAATGGTTTTACATTTAAACTATATAATTCATTTAAACAAACATTTAAAGTGAACATAGCCGAATCTACAACATTAAAAGATAATTCATCATTTTTTTTTTCACCAATTGAACCAAGAGTATCTAAAGCTATAACCTGATAAATATCTTTAAATTTATAAATAGTAGTATCTCTATAAGTATTTATTATTTTTATGTATATCGCCTCCTAATTTTCTGTTATCATTTTGATTCCTTTAGAAGTTAAAAATTTTTCTATTAGACCTAAAATCTGATCTATAATTACTGCAAGCAAAGAAACAGGTAAAGCGCCAGCTAATATCATTGTATAATCAAAAGCACTTAAACCTATGAAAATTAATTCTCCAAGTCCTCCAGCTCCAACTGCTGAAGCTACTGTTGTTGTTGCAATATTTATCACAGCTGAATTTCTAAGACCAGAAAATATTGATGAAATTGACATTGGTATTTCTATTCTAAAAAGTATATGAAAGTTTGTCATACCCATCCCTTTAGCAGCTTCGATCAATTTTTTATCAACACTTAATAATCCAGAAGCAGTATTGAATATAATAGGTACTAAACTATATAGAAATAAAGCAAAGATTGCAGGAGTTGCTCCAATACCTAAAAATATGAAAACAAGAGCTATTACAGCTATTGATGGTATTGCTTGTGTTGTACTCATTATGTTTATAATTAATTCTCCAGTTTTTTTTCTTTTTGGTCTGCTTACAAAAATACCTATCAATATACCAATTATAACAGCTAATAACCATGAAATAATAAAAATATAAAGATGTTCATAAGTTTTTAAAAATAAATAATCTAAGTTTTCATTGTAAAATTTAAAAATATTCATTTATTCACCTCTGAAAGAGAAAAATGTTTAAAAATACTTTCAAATTCAAGTAAACCAATTATTTCATTTTTATTATTTATAACAGGAATTTTAGATACTCCAGCTTTTAACATTATATTCAAAGAATCAAAAAGGCTAAAATCACTTTTTACATTTAATTTTTTTATCTTTTCAATATTAAACTTATCTTTATTCATTAAATCAAGATATCCAGAAAATTTATTATTTTCATCATTAAAAATAATAAATTTTAAATTGTTATTTTTTATCATATTAAAGACTTGATCTTCGTAATTATTTATATTGAGAACTGTATAGTTTTGACTCAAAGATTCTGAAACTTTTATAAATTCAAGAGCTTTAAATTCACTATCTTCTCCCAATAAATTCCTTACAAAAGAGTTTTTTGGTCTTTTTATGATATTGATCGTATTATCATATTGTTCTATTTTTCCTTTATTCAAAATAGCTATTTTATCTCCAAGTTTAATAGCCTCTCTTATATCATGAGTTACGAATATTATAGTCTTTTTTATTTTATTTTGAATTTCTAAAAATGCATTTTGAAGTGTTTCCCTATTTATGGGATCTATAGCACCAAATGGTTCATCCATTAATAAAATTTCTGGATCTGCAGCCAAACCTCTTGCAACACCTACACGTTGCCTTTGACCACCAGAAAGTTGAGCTGGATATTTATTAATATTTATTTCATAATCAAGATTAACAAGTTCCATCAAATATTTGATCCTATCCTCTATCTTTTTTTTCGGCCATTTTAAAAGTTTAGGTACAATAGAAATATTTTCTTTTACTGTCATGTGTGGAAAAAGTCCTATTTCTTGAATTACATAACCAATACTCCTTCTAAGAGATATAGTATCTATATCATCTATTGAATTATTATTTATATAAATTTCGCCTGAACTTCTTTCAATTAATTTATTTATAATTTTTAAAAGAGTTGTTTTACCACAACCGGAAGGTCCTATTAAAACAATTATTTTATGATCTTCAAACTCTATATTAATATTTTCTATTGCTGTAAAATCATCATATTTTTTATATATGTTTTTTAGTTTTATAGACAAATAAATCACCTCTTATTTAATTTTTAACCCCTTTGAAGTTATTAAATTTTCTAATTTTATGAGTAAATAATTTGTCATAATTCCAAGAAAAGAAATAAGTATAACTCCTGTTATTACCATTTCATATCTTGATCTACTCAACCCTGCAAATATAAAATAACCAAGTCCTCCAGAAGATACGAAATATCCCAATGTTGCTATTCCAACTCCCATCACTACTGCATTTCTTATTCCAGACATTATTATCGGTATAGATAAAGGTAACTTTATTTTTAACAAAATTTGAGAAGAAGTCATACCCATTCCTTTAGCAGACTCTATTATTTTAATGTTTATTGATTTAATACCTATCAATGTATTTCTTATTATTGGCATCAAAGAGTATATTATTAAAGCAATTACAGCTGGAGTTGTCCCTATTCCAGCTTTTATAGGTGCAAGAATTACAACCATTATACCAAATAAAGCCAATGAAGGAATTGTCATCAATATTCCAGCAATTTGAAGAGTAATATTGGCTATTTTTGAATTTTTAGATATAAAAATGCCTATAGGTACTCCTATTAATATCGAAAAAGGTAAAGATAAAGCTATAAGTTTCATATGCTGCAATGTTTCAAATAAAATTTTATTATAATTTATTAATATATAATTTATAAGGTTCAAATAAAAACACCTCCTTTAATTATTTTGTTAAAAAACATTTCTCTTGTTAACATTATTATATCATGATAATTTTATGCAATTTATATATTTAAAAGTCTAAAAGAGAAAATTTGTGAAAAAAAGAATTAATTGAATATAATGTTATTTTTTTGATTCAGAAAATAATTAATCGTATTTTTTATAATGAATCAATTGTTATAAAATTATAATGGGGGAATTTTTAAATAAATTTTTAATCGGAGGTGTGACTATGCAATTTTTGTGGTTCTTGTTAATAGTACCATTATTAGCTTTGTTGTTCGCCAGGATTAATTATAAAGGTATTCTAAAGCTTGATGAAGGAACTTCAGAAATGAAAGAAGTTTCTAAAGCTATTAGAATAGGGGCAAACGCGTTTTTAAAACATGAGATGACTACGATATTATTTTATGTAATAATAATAGGTATCGTATTATCAGTGATAATAGAATGGTATGTCGGTGTTGCTTTTGCCATCGGTGCTTTTATGAGTGCCATGGCAGGTGTTGTTGGAATGAAGAGCGCAACACAAACCAATGTGAGAGTTGCTAATACTGCAAGAAACACAGAAGATATAAGTTCCACTTTAAAAGTGGCTTTTAAAGGTGGTAGTGTTATGGGTCTTGCGGTAGCTGGGTTTGCACTCAGTGGTATGATATTGATTTATTTGATATTTGGACATTATCTTGGACAATTAGATCCAGAAAATATGATAATAAAAGTTAATTGGTTAAAAATAAATTATATACCTTTTACTATGACTGTTTCTGGATATGCTTTAGGTTGTTCTTTAATAGCCATGTTTGATAGAGTTGGAGGAGGTATATATACTAAAGCAGCTGATATGGGAGCAGATTTAGTTGGAAAAACAGAACTTGAACTTGATGAAGATGATCCAAGAAATCCAGCGGCAATAGCAGATAATGTTGGAGATAATGTTGGAGATGTAGCTGGTTTGGGAGCTGATTTGCTTGAAAGTTATATAGGGGCTATAATTTCTTCAGTAGTACTTGTATTATATACTCAATTTTTGTTGGGAGATTCAAATTTAACACATAATTCAGCTATAAATCTGACATTATATCCTTTAATTTTTATGAGCATAGGCCTTGTAAGTGCTATGATAGGAATATTTTATATATTGAAATCTAAAGGTAGTAGTAATCCTCATAAAGATTTAAATAGATCTTTGACCATATCTGCCGGTTTAACAATATTATTTTCATTCATAATGACCTTTTTTTATCTCGATTCCATGACGGCAGAAGAATTGAAAAATATAGGTTTTGTTTTTGGTAAAATATCTCCATGGGTTGCATCTATAGCGGGTATATTTTCTGGGATATTCATAGGCCTTCTTGCAGAATATTATACGAGTGATGATTATAAACCCACTCAAACATTATCTAAATTTGCAAAAGGTGGACCTGCAATAGTTATTTCAAAAGGATTGGCACTTGGAATGAAAAGTGTTTTTTTACCAGTTGGAGTATTAATGATATCTATATTATTTTCATATGAAATATCTGGACTTTATGGTGTTGCCATGGCTGCAGCTGGTATGTTGTCTTTTGTAGCAGCAACTGTAACTGTAGATTCTTATGGACCTATTGCTGACAATGCTGGTGGAATTGCAGAAATGGCTCATTTACCTAAAAAAGTTAGAGATATAACTGATAAATTAGACTCTGTTGGTAATACAACAGCAGCTGTTGGTAAAGGTTTTGCAATAGGCTCTGCTGGATTGGCTGCATTATCACTATTTGCATCATATATATATTCTGGAGCTGGACCTCAAGATGCAGGTATAGGAGATTTAACTCATATATTGAATTTAAATATAGTCAATTCAAGAACTATTGGAGGAGCTCTTTTTGGTGCAGCATTACCTTATTTTTTCAGTGCTTTTTTAATAGATGCTGTTGTAAAAGCTGCAAATAAGATGGTAGATGAAGTCAGAAGACAATTTAAAGAGATTCCAGGACTTATGGAAGGAACTGCCAAACCTGATTATGAAAGATGTATAAAAATAAGTTCAGAGGGCTCTTTAAAAGAAATAAAAATACCTGCCATGATTTCTGTATTCACTCCAATAGTTACTGGATTTATATTTGGAGTAGATTTTGTTGGTGGATTATTAGTTGGTACAACTTTAAGTGGTATAATGCTTGCAATATTTTCAGCTAATTCTGGTGGTGCTTGGGATAATGCAAAAAAATATATTGAAAAAGGAAATATACAAGATGAAAAGAAAGGTGGAGAAGCTCATAAAGCTTCTGTTGTCGGAGATACAGTTGGAGATCCATTAAAAGATACAGTTGGTCCATCTTTAGATATATTAATAAAAATAATGTCTGTTTCATCTTTGATAACAGTATCTATATTCAAAGTATATCATTTATTTTAAAACTCTAATGATTAATGAAAATGGTGAATTTAATATTCACCATTTTTTATTTTTATTGATTTTTCTTAAATGTATTTTATTTTTAATATAAATAATAAAAAATACTTTATAATATTAAAGAAAGTAAATTTTATTGGAGGTTAAAAATGTTTGAAAATATAATAAATAAAATAGCGAAAAAAATAGAAATTGCAAATAATCATATAAATAAAGATGTATTAAAAAGTTTAATAGAATATGATGGCCCATTTTCTAAAGAAATAAATGAAAATTATAAAATATCTGAAAAGCTTAATATACCTTTATGTCAAGATACAGGTATGGTTGAATTTTTTGTTTTTTTACCAAAAAAAAGTATAGATTTAGATATTGAATATATAATAAATCAGTCTGTTATAAAAGCATATACTTCTAATAATTTTAGGTATTCTACAGTTAAAGAACCTCTATTTAAAAGGGAAAATATGAAAAATAATTCTCCAGCTATAATACATTATTTTTTTCATGAAAATAAAAATATAAAAATAAAATTTTTAATAAAAGGTGGTGGAAGTGAAAATCTTTCTGCACTTTATATGTTAAAACCTTCTGCCGATAAAGAAGAAATAAAAAAAATTATAAAAGAGCATATAAAAGAAAATGGAGCAAGAGGGTGTCCACCTATGAATATAGGAATAGGAATAGGTGGAACATCAGATAAAGCTATGATATTATCTAAATTAGCTTTAACAGAAGATTTTAATGAAAGAAATCCAATTACAGAATATTCTGATTTTGAAAAAGAATTAATAAACGATTTAAATGATCTAAGAATAGGATTTCAGGGACTTGGATATGGAAAAACAGTTCATTCTGTACATATAAAATCATATCCAACTCATATAGCAACACTTCCACTCGCAATAAGTATAGATTGTTATCTAGTTAGAAAAGGAGAGGTTGAAATTGAACTTTGAAAATCTAAGAGTTGGAGATCAAATTGAATATACGGGGGAACTTATAGTTATGAGAGATGCAGCTCACAAAAGATTGAAAGAAATATATATTTCTGGTAAAGAACTTCCAATAAAATTAGATAATAAAATAATTTTTTATGCTGGCCCTGCAAAGAAACCAGATTTTCAAGTTATTGGAGCAATAGGACCAACAACAAGCAATAGGATGGATAAATATTTAGAATTTGTTTATAAACTTGGTGTTATTGCTACAATTGGTAAAGGGAAAAGAAGTTTGGAAGCATGCAAAGTGAATAAAAAATATAAAAAACATTATTTTATAACTCCCAGTGGAATGGCTGCTTTATTATCTCAAAAAGTAAAAAAATATGAAATTTTAGCTTTTGAAGATTTGGGAACAGAAGCTATTCAAAGACTTTTTGTTGAGAAATTTCCATTGATGGTTGGGATAGATAAATATGGAAAAAGCTTATGGTAAAATGAAATCTAAGGAGTGAGTTTATGGATAATAAAGAAAAAGCACTTAAAATGCATGAAAAATGGAATGGTAAACTTGAAATATTATCAAAAGCAAAAGTTAATAATGCAGAAGATCTTGCAATTGCTTATACTCCAGGAGTTGCAGAACCTTGTAAAGAAATAAATAAAAATATTGAAAATGTGTATAAGTATACTATGAAATCCAATACTGTTGCTGTAATAACTGATGGGACAGCAGTTTTAGGCCTTGGAGATATAGGCCCAGAAGCGGCATTACCTGTTATGGAAGGAAAATGTGTTTTATTTAAAGAATTTGCGGGAATAAATGCAATACCAATATGTTTAAATACTAAAGATACAGAAGAAATAATAAACACAATAAAAATAATATCCCCTGCTTTCGGGGGAATAAATCTTGAAGATATTTCGGCACCAAGATGTTTCGAAATTGAAAATAGATTAAAAGAAGAACTGAATATTCCAGTATTTCATGATGATCAACATGGAACTGCAATAATAGTATTAGCAGCTATAATAAATTCTTTAAAAATAGTAAAGAAAGAAAAAAAAGATTTAAAAGTTGTTATAAATGGTGCTGGTTCAGCTGGTATAGCCATTACAAAACTATTAAAAGATTTTAAAATAGAAAATATTATTTTATGTGATAGGGATGGTATATTAAAGAAAGAAGAAAAAAATTCAAATTGGGCGCATGATGAAATCGCAAAATCTATAAATCCTGAAAACATAAAAGGTGGATTAAAAGAAGCTTTGATGGGAGCAGATATATTTATAGGGGTCTCTGCACCAAATATTCTTAAAGAAGAGATGATAAAAAGCATGAATAAAAATCCTATAATATTTGCTTTAGCAAATCCAATTCCTGAAATAATGCCAGATATTGCAAAAAAATCAGGTGCAAGAATAGTTGGTACTGGTAGATCTGATTTTCCAAATCAAATAAATAATGTTCTTGCATTTCCCGGAATATTTAAAGGTGCTCTCATTTCAAGGAAACAAATAACTCAAGAAATGAAAATAAAAGCAGCTTTTGCGATTGCTTCTATGATAAAAGAAGAAGATTTAAATGAAGATAATATACTTCCAAAGGCTTTTGATGAAGGAATATCAGAAAAAGTTGCAAAATCTATAATATAATAAAAAAAAGGTTTAGATTTTATCATCTAAGCCTTTTTTTATTGATAATAGAAGAAAAAGAAAAAGTTTTTTTCCATCATATTATTTACTCTATCAACCTTTTTATCAATATTTTCTTTTTTCTTTTTAAAATACATAATATCACCTCTCCTAATTCGGATATTTTTTATCTCAATTAAATTATATCATTATTATATTAATTAATTATTTAATATAATAATTTTTTGTAACATAAATCTTTCTTTTTTTGAAAAATAAAGATTTACTCTCTTAATCCAATTTAATTATACATAATGTATGTTAATTGGAGATATACCGTATATTTATATATCGATAAAAAAATCTTTTTTGATATAATATTATTAGAAAACGTTTTCAAAAAAGGGGGATTTAAATGAATTATAAGGTTAATTGGTTTAATAAAATAAGTAATAAAATAGCAATTATAATGCTTTTAATAGCTGTTATACCAACTTTATTTATAGTTTTTTATATGAAAACAAATGTTGATAAAGAAAGTATAAAAGTACAAAATAATTTAAATGAGAAAATTTCTATACTTGAAGAAAATTATGAAAAAGAATTTGAAAGTTATAATGAAAACGTTATCGAAAATATAAATGATTATAATTTATACATAGTTGAAGAAATAAAAAATATTGAAAAAGATATAAATGATAAATTTTCAAATTCTTATCAAGAATCTTTTGATTCAAAATTAAAAACATTGACAAATGTTTTTGTTAATTTTATAAGAAATGAAAAATCTGATATAGAAAAGATAGGAAGGTTAATAACTGAAAATCGAGATTTAAGAGAAATTACAGCGAATAAAAAAATAAGTTTAATGCAAAGGTACAATCTTTTAGAACCATTTGCAATGCATCTTTATATGACTGGAATGCAACTTTGGGTTGTGAATCCAGAGAAAACAAACAAAGATAATATAGTACAAGTAAAAAATGATATTATCAATAAAAAATCAGAATATTTTAAGGATAGTAATAATATAATAAAATCTCAAGATATGTCAAAATATCTTGAAAAATATTTTAAAGATTTTTTGAATTCGACAAATAAACATCCAAAAATAGTTACATTATCTATAGATAATTTACCATATTATATGGGAATATTTCCTATAACTGGTATAGACAAAGTTGATACTATAAATGGATTTTTAATCATATTTGATGAATTTAATTATCAAAAACTTATTGATATTTCTTTGATACTTGATTCATATATAACAGTTTATTCAAAAGATAAAAGTCCACTATATTCAAATTTACCATTAGATAGTCTAAAAATAGATGATAAAAAAATTATTGAAGAATATTCAACAGATAAAATAATAGGTAAAAATTTGAGAAGTCATTATAAAAAAATAGATGATTTTGATGGCATATATATACAAGTATCTGATGTGTTTAAAGATGCAAAAGCTGACATAGAAATACCTTTAAAAACTGATTTCAAAGTGGATTTTTATGTTCCTGAAAAACAAAAATTTAATTTTAATATAGATCTTGATAAAATAATCCAAAATATATTCATAATATTATTTTTTATAATAGTGATTATTTTTTTAATATCTTATTATATAAGTAAAAAAATAGGAAAAAATGTAAACAATATAAATGATGAATTAAGGAATATTTCAGATGGAAATCTAAATTATTTTAATAAAACTATTAAGAAAAATGATGGGGAATTTTTCTTAATGAAAAATAATTTAGAAAATACAAAAAAATCCTTAAAAGATATTATAAATAGTATAAAAGAAAATACTCAAAACCTTTTACATGTTTCAAAGAATATAAACAATGATTCTAATGATTTAGAATTTTTTCAAGAAAATATTAAAGATATTATAAATAAAACAAAGAATTTAGATAACAAAATAGAAAATATTTTAAATAATGCATTGATTCAAATGCAAGAACTCTTAAAAAATTCATTTGAATTAAAAAATAATTCTGATAAACTTTCTAATATAAACAAAGAAGTTAAGATTTTTTCTGAAATAGGTTTAGAACAAGTAAAAACTATAAACGTCAATAATGAAGATATTGAGAATTTTATGAGTAAAACTTTTATAGATCTTGAAAAATTTAAAAAAGAATTTGAAAATATAAATTCATATATAGAAAATATAATGAATATATCTGAACAAACAAATTTACTTGCATTAAATGCATCTATAGAAGCTGCTCGGGCAGGTGAATCAGGAAAAGGATTTTCTGTTGTTGCAGAAGAAATAAGAAAATTATCAGAGAAAACTCAAAGTACAGCAACAAATATAAATGAAAATGTTTTAAATCTTTCTGAAAGATTTAAAGAGCTTATAAAGGGGTTAAATTCATCTAAAAATGGTGTAGACAATTTAAAATCATCTGTTAAAAATCTTAATTTAGGATTCAATGATTTAAATAATTCAACGAAAGAATCTATAGAATATTCTAAAAACCTTAAAAGCTCTATAGATATTCAATTATTAAATGTAGAAAATTTTAAAGAAAGTATTACAAATATAAAAGACAATATAAATATTTCAAAAGATGAATTAGATAATTTATTAAACACATTGGAAAAGAATTTAGAAATTTTTGAAAGATTAAACAATGATTCTCAAAGTATAGATAGAATTTCTTCTTTGCTCGAAGATAAATGTAAAAAATTTAATATTTGAAATTTAAAAATAAAAAACAGGATTATTTTTATATAATTCTGTTTTTTTTTATTCTTTTTTTAGATTATTTTTTTTAAAAAAAATAATAATAAATTAAGTAACTTAAAGGTTACTTTTAATTATTTTTGATTTAAACTAAATAATGTAGTATAACAATAAAAATGTAGATAAAACTACAAAATTTTTTTGGGGGTGTTTGTCATAAAAAAAACATTTTTATTTTTAATGATTTTATCAATATCGATTTTATCTTTTTCACATTCTCCACTTCTTTTGATAGAAGATAATGGCGATGGAACAATATATGTTGAAGCAGGATTTTCAGATGGAAGTGGTGCTAAAGGTCTTGAAATTAGACTTGAAGATGAATCGGGTAATATTTTATACAAAGGTGTATTGGATGATTTTAATTCTATAGAATCTATACCTATACCAGAAGTTGAAAAATATTTTGTTATATTTGATGCAGGTCCTGGTCATATTGTTACTAAAGATGGCATAGTCAATTCAAATAAATCAGAAGAAGTTTCTTTTGAAGAAGAAAAACAAGTAGAAACTAAAATAGAAGAACCTGTTCAAAAAGAAAATAATTCTCAAAACAATCAAAATGTAGGACAATATATGCCAGTAAACAGCTCTATGATCTATCCACAGATGAATTATAATTCATCTGATGATGGTATAGAAAGAACGCTTATTACTACAAATATATTATTGACTTTTATAGCGGTATGTCTTTTAATAATTGCTTTTACATCTATATTAAATTTAACTTCAAAAAATAAAAAATAAATTTAAGGGGGTAATTATATGAAAAAAAGCATTTTGGTAATTTTTAGTATTCTTATGTTAATAACTGCCTTTTCACATTTTCAACTAGTTTATACAGAAAAGGATTTTATTGGTGAAGGAGATTCAAGTAATTTAGATATTCAATTAATATTTACACATCCAGGTGGAGGAACACATGATGTTATTTCAGATCCTTTATCTATGAATATGGGAAAACCTAAAAAATTTGGTGTATGGAATAAAGGTGAATATACCGATTTAACAGATTCATTAAAAGCATATACTTTTTCACATGGAAAAAGAAATGCAGATGCCTATAAACTAAATTATAGACTTAGAGGTATGGGAGATTTTGTTTTTGTTATAGAGCCAGAACCATATTGGGAAGCTTCAGAAGAAATTTATATAACTCAATATACAAAAGCTATAGTTAATAAAGCGGGATTACCTTCAGATTGGGATGCAGAACTTGGCTTACCAGCAGAAATAGTTCCTTTAACTTGGCCAACAAATATATATGCTGGTAGTACTTTTAGAGGAGTTGTAATGAAAGATGGAAAACCAGAACCTAATGTTGAAATAGAAATTGAATATTTAAATGCAAAAGCTTTTAAAAATGCTTTTAATGAAAAAGAAATAAATTTTGATGGAGGAGAAGCTCCAGCAATGTTAATAAAAACAGATAGCAATGGACAATTTTCTTTTACTTTTCCTTGGTCAGGAGTGTGGGGATTTGCAGCACTTATGGAGGGGGAACAGTATAAAGGCCAAGATCAAGAACTTGGCGCATGTTTTATGTTAAGAGTACATGACTTACCCTAATTTTAATTAGTCCTGCTTTTTAAAGCAGGACGCCTTTTAATATAATGGAGGGATTTTATATGGTAAGTTTAAGTTTAGATAAATTAAAACAAGGTAAAAAATCAATGATTATTTCTATGGATTTAAATGAAGATATATTGAAAAGACTTAATGATATGGGCCTTAACATAGGGGCAAATATAGAAGTCCTTGTAAAAGGCAGTAAGAATTCTCCATATCTTATAGGAGTAGATTCATTTAGAGTTGCTTTAGAACCGGATCTTGCACAATCTGTATATGTTATATCTGAAATGTGAGGTGTTTTATATATGAAAGAAATTTATTTGCATTCTTTAAAACCAGGGCAAAAATGTATAATAAGATCTTTAAATTCAAGTGGTATAGAAGGTCAAAGACTTTTGGATATGGGTTTTATAAGAGGGACTGAATTAAAAGTTGTAAGAAATGCCCCTTTTGCAGATCCAATAGAAATTCTTATTAGAGGTTGTAATATAAGTATAAGAAGAGATGAAGCAAGTTTAATAGGTGTTGAAATAATATGAAAAATTTTAATGTTGCCCTTGCCGGACAACCAAATGTGGGAAAATCTACTCTTTTTAATGCATTAACTGGAGTGAGACAATTTGTTGCAAATTATCCTGGGGTTACTGTTGAAAAAAGATTTGGAAAGTATGTTTATAAAGATACAGAATTTACAGTTATTGATCTTCCGGGAACTTATAGTCTCTCTTCATATACCAAAGAAGAAAGAGTTTCAAGAGATTTTATTCTTAATTCTGATATAGAACTCGTTATTCAGGTCTTAGATGCTTCTAATCTTACAAGAAGTTTTTATCTGTTTTTTCAGCTTTTAGAGTTAGAAATACCTATAATAGGAGTTTTAAATATGGTAGATATATCTAAAAAAAGAGGAATTGAAGTAGATATAGATAAACTTCAAAATAAAATAGATATTCCTATAATAGAATGTATTGCCAATAAAAATAAAGGAATTATTGAATTAAAAAATCGAATATTTGATTTTTGTTTAAAGGATAAAAAAATTTCTAATTTTAAAGTTGATTATGGTAAAGAATTAAACAAAGAGATTGATCAAATAACAGAAATAATAAAAAAATTAAACATTAAAAATTATCCACCAAGATGGCTTGCTATAAAGTATCTTGAAAATGATAAAACAATAATAGATCTTATAAATTCTTCTTTTGAAGGATTAGAAATGAGTGATATTAATGTCTGAAAAGAAAAAAATGGAAAAAATAAAAGAAGAAATAATGGAAAAAAATAAAGTACCTTCACAAGTAATAGTGGCAGAAAAAAGATTTTTAAATGCAGAAAATATAGTAAATTCATGTTTAAAAAGTTCAGGACATGGAAAAAGAACTATTACTGATATAATAGATTCTTTTGTTTGTAATAGATTTTTAGGTCCTATAGTACTTTTTTTGACTTTGTTTGCTGTATATGAACTTGCCATTGTTGGTGGTTATAAATTAACTGATTATTGGTGGCCTATTCTTGGAGGAATTCAAAAATCTATAGTTAATATACTTCCAGCAGAAGGGTTTTTAAATGACCCTTTTATCAGAGATTTTGTTATATGGATGGTTCAAGGAATAATGGCGGTTTTAAATTATATTCCTATATTTATAATTTTATTTGCTTTAGTTGCGATAATGGAAGATTCAGGATATATGGCAAGAATTGCTTTTATATTGGATAGAGTTTTTAAACCTTATGGATTACATGGACAATCGGCCTTACCTTTAATGTTAGCTGGTCTTTATGTAGGTGGTTGTGCGGTTCCTGGAGTTATGGCTACGAGATCTATAAAAGATGAAAAAGTTAGAAATGCAACTATAATGGTAACTCCACTTATGAATTGTTTAGCTAAAATACCTTTTTATCTTCTCATGATAGATGTTTTTTTTAAGGAAAGTAGTGGATTAACTATGTTTTTGATTTCTACTATTACTATATTTATAGCATTAACAGTTAGTAAATTACTTTCTATAACAGTTTTAAAAAATAAAGAGACAGCTCCTTTTGTTATGGAGATGCCCCCATACCATATACCTTCATTTAATAATGTTTCAAGAAGAGTTATTGAAAGAACATGGATATTTATAAAAAAAGTTTTGACTGTTATAGTAGTTGTTATGGCTGTAATTTATTTCTTTTTGAATTATCCAGGAGTAAATAATATAGAAAAAGAAAACTTTGAAAATAATATAAATACTATTATGTTAGAGCATAATTTAAATAATATTGAAAATCCATATATAAAGACTTTTTCAAATTCAGAAATAATAGCAGAATATTTTGATTATTCTTCAAGATATAGAAGTAGTTTGAGAAATGCAAAAGATGATTCAGATAAAGAAAGAATAGATTTTAAATATAGGCGTATAAACCCTGAATTTTTTATAGTTTATAATAATGGAAAGGTTAATATATATGATTCTGAAAAAGAAAACTTTGAAAGATATTTTAATGATTATAATAAATCACTAAATAATCTTATAACATCATATGGCAGTATAAATAATCAAAATTATTTAATCTATTATGATTTTTATAAAGCTTGGCAAAGTGCTAATCCTGTTTATTTTAGTTTTGTTAAAGATGGAGATTCCAATTATAAAAGTTCAACATTATTCAATGCACAAGCTTCAAAAATGAATAAGAATTTAAAAGGAATAGATAGAAGTAGAAAAGAATTAAGATTAAAAAAACATGAAGAAAATCTTATGGGTAGTATGCTTGGAAAATTAGGTATATATTTAGAACCAGTTACAAAATATGCAGGCTTTAATTGGAGAATAAATGTAAGTCTTTTAAGTTCATTTGCTGCAAAAGAAAATACAGTCTCTACACTTGGTAGTATATATAAAGATGGAGTTGAATCAAAAGAATTGAGCCAAAAAATTTCTGATATGGAAAGTGGTTGGACTTCTTTACATGCAGCTGCTATGATATTTTTCATGGCTTTAACACCTCCATGTATAGCAACTATAATAACTATTGCAACTGAAGCTGGATGGAAAATAGCTGTTTTTACCTCTATTTATCCAGTTATTATAGGTTTTATATTTGCCGTTTTTATATTCAGTCTCGGATCTATTTTAAACTTGACAGGTTTGCAAATGCTATTAATAGTATATTTTATATTTGTATTCATAACCGTATTGCTTGGAATTTATAGTAATTATTCTAAAAAGAAAAAGCAAAAAAAGGTGTGAGCTATATGATTATAGAACTTTTATCCATCATAGAAAAAAATAATATATCTACTTATTATGAAATTTCTAAAATAATGGATAAAGAAGTTTTTGAAATAAAAAATTTGATTTTTTTGTTAAGAGATATGAACTATATAAAATTTTTAAATACAGAAACGTGTATAAGTTCTAATTGTAGAATATGTAGCATAAATAGTTCATGTTCGATAAAAACATTTGTAATGCCAAAAATAGTTTTAACAGAAGAGGGTAAAAATTTATTAAAGTATAAAAATTAAAAAAGCTTGCACGAAAGTGCAAGCTTTTTTAACTGGCATAAGAAACTGATCTTTTTTCTCTGATAACTGTTACTTTTATTACTCCTGGATACTGCATCTTTTCTTCTATTTGTATGGAAATATCTTGTGCTAATTTTTCAGCCATCGCATCTTCTATTTTATCAGGTTGAACTATTATTCTTAATTCACGGCCAGCCTGTATAGCATAAGCTTTATCAACATATCTAAATGATTTTGCTATTTCTTCTAATTGTTCTATTCTTCTGACATAATTTTCTAAAGTTTCACGTCTTGCCCCAGGTCTTGCAGCTGATAATGCATCAGCAGCTCCAACCAAAACAGCTTCAGGTGTCATGGCATCTACTTCATTGTGATGATATTGTATACCATTGACAACTTCGATTTTCTCATTATATCTTTTAGCTATTTGGCCACCTACAACTGCATGAGAACCTTCAACTTCATGATCAATAGCTTTACCTATATCATGGAAAAGAGCAGCTCTTTTTGCAAGTTCAACATTTAAACCAAGTTCGGAAGCCATTAAACCGGCAAATTGTGCAACTTCTATAGAATGTTCTAAAACATCTTGACCATAACTTGTTCTAAATTTTAATCTTCCAAGAAGTTTAACTAATTCAGAATGAGGTGGTTTTATTCCAACTCTCATGACTGCTTCTTTACCAGCTTCTTTTATATATTCTTCAACTTCTTTTTTCGATTTTTCATACATTTCTTCTATTCTTGCTGGATGTATTCTTCCATCTGCCACTAGCATTTCTAAAGATCTTTTAGCTATTTCACGTCTCAATGGATTAAAACATGAAAGAACTACTATTTCAGGTGTATCATCAATTATTAAATCTGTTCCAGTGAGCTTTTCAAAGGTTCTAATATTTCTTCCTTCTCTACCTATTATTCTACCTTTCATATCATCGGTTGGTAAAACTACAGTAGATGTTGTAATTTCTGATGTTATATCTGAAGCGTATCTTTGAATAGATGTTGTTATAACCCATTTAGCATATTTTTTTGCATCTTCTTCATATTGATCTTTAATTTCTTTGAATTTCAATGCTAAATCACTTTCATATTTTTCTTTTACCTCATTCATAACAATTTCTTTTGCTTCATTTTCACTCAAATTGGCAATTTCATTTAATTTTTCTTTTGCTTGAGTTTTAATTTCTTCTATTTCAGTTTTCTCAGTTTCAAGTTTTTCTTTTAATTTTTCAATATTTTGATCTTTTCTATCTATATTTTCTTCTTTTCTTATGAGTCTTTCTTCTTGATTTTTTAGATCCTCTTTTTGTTGTTTAACTTCTGAATCAAATGATTGTCTTAATTTATGAACTTCTTCTCTCGCTTCTACAATTTCTTTTTTCTTTATTGCAGATGCTTCTTCTAAGGCTTTTTCCCTTATTTTAGCAGCTTCAACTCTTGCTTTTGCAATATCTTCTTCAAGCTCTTCTTTTTTTGTTTTTAAAGTAGAAATAAATTTCGAATTTCCCATATATAATCCAATAAAAAGTGTAATTATTGCAATTATTAAAGTAATAATTATTTGGATTACTAACATTTAGTCACCTCCTAAATCTCTAATCACGAATTCTATTGTATCGGTTTCGAATCCTCGTCTGAATAAATAGTTTTTTGTTTTTAAAATATCTTTTGTTTTTTGATAATATTTTGAAGAAACATTTTTTGCAATTTCATAAATGTCGACTTCTTCTTTTATTTTTTCAAGGGTGGTATAAATTATTGATTCATCTACACCAAGTTTCTTAAGTTCTATGAAAACATACTTAGGACCTTTTTCGCTCAATGTAATTTTATCATAAGAATAATAATATGCAAACATATTATCATTTATAATGTTATGTTTTTTTAATTTTTTTATTAAATTTTCTATATTTTGTTCTGAATATCCTTTCATTTTTAATCTAAACTTTAATTCATGTTCAGAACGCATTCTATATTTTAATAAAGAAGCAGCAGCTTTTTCAACAGCTGCTGGGTCATCTGGGTCTATTTTTTTATTTTTCATCTTTTTTTACTTCACCAGCATCTTCTTTTACTTCTTCTTTTTTATTTTTTTTAGATTTATCTTTAAACATCTCTTCGAGATCTTCTGGAACTGCTATTTCCATTTTTTTTCTTATTTTATATTCAAGATAATCGAGTAATTCAGGGTTTTCCATTAGATAATTTACAGAGTTTAGTTTTCCCTGTCCTATACTTACTTCTTCTTCATTTTCATTTATATAAGAAAACCAAGCTCCTTTTCTTTGAATAAATTCATTTTCGACTGCAAGATTAAAGATATCATATTCTTTTGCAATACCTTTTCCATAGATCATATCTACTTTTGCTTCTTTAAAAGGAGGTGCAACTTTGTTTTTCACAACTTTTAAAGTTGTTTCATTTCCAACAGCATCCTTTCCTTCTCTTATCTGAGAACCACGTCTTACTTCGACTCTTATAGTAGAATAAAATTTTAGAGCTACTCCTCCTGTAGTTGTTTCTGGGCTACCATACATAACTCCAATTTTCATTCTAACTTGGTTTATAAAGACTACTATAGTTTTAGATTTACTAACACTTCCCGCTAATTTTCTTAAGGCTTGAGACATTAATCTCGCTTGTAAACCAACATGAGAATCTCCCATAGCACCTTCGATTTCAGTTTTTGGAACTAAAGCAGCTACTGAGTCTACAACAACCATATCTACAACATTTGATCTTACAAGAGAATCAACTATTTCTAATGCTTGTTCTCCAAAATCAGGTTGAGAAACTATTAATTTATCAATATTTACACCCAATTTTTTAGCATATTCAACATCAAGAGCATGTTCTGCATCTACAAATGCAGCTATACCATTATTTTTTTGAACTTCTGCGAGTGCTTGAAGAGTAAGAGTAGTTTTTCCTGAGCTTTCATTACCATAAACCTCTATTATTCTTCCACGAGGAAACCCTCCAACACCAAGTGCGACATCTAAAGATAAACAACCGCTTGGTATAGTAGATATATTATTATTATCTACACCTTGTCCCATTATCATAACAGAACCTGTACCATGACTTTTTTCAAGTTCTTTTACCAATTTTTCTAATAATTGATCTTTGTTATTATCATTATTATTTGTTGTTTTTTTCTTAGCCATTTATTATTACGCCTCCTTCAAAGTCAATACTGTAAAGCTTTTTATATACAGGACCTGTTTTTGTTAGTGTAGATGAAAAAATTCCTACAGAGTTTACAGGTATCTGTATTGGTTCAAAGCTTATAGATTTTATAAGAGTATCCCAATGTTCGGGGTGTTTTTTGACCCTTCCCAAAGTTATATGTGGAACAAACTTTTCGTCTTTAACATTAATATTTAAAAGTAATAAAGATTTCTTTATTTCTGAATAAAGACCTTTTAGAATTTGTTCTTCTTCTACTCCGAACCATATGCTTTTTGGTTCATTCTCAAAAGAAAAGTAACCTATTCCTCTCGTGGTGTAAACAAAAGTTGGGAAACCTGAAATTCTTTCGCCTATTTTATAAGCTAATTTTGCTATTAAAGACATATTTAAATTACCAAGAAAAAATAAAGTTAGATGTATATTTTCTCTCTTAGTCCAATTTGATTTAAAACCCATTCTATCGAGTTTTAATATGCTATCAGTTAAAAGATTTCTTTGTTCTTCATTAGACTCTATAGCAATAAAAGTTCTTATTGAATTTCTATTTTCCATCATTTGAATACACCCCTCCGCCACCTTTTTTTGTTTACATTTTAAAGCCTTCTTTGTTTTTTATTAAATAGTTAAAACCAGAAAATAAACTTACAAAAGCTGTTGTATATATTAATACATTGTTTAATAAGATAGAGAAATTCAAATATATAGCAATTATTAAAACTATTTGTAAAAATGTTTTTAGTTTTCCAAATTTATCTGCAGCAACTACTATATTTTTATTTGCAAGAAACATTCTCAATCCACTTACGAAAGTATCTCTAACTACTATTATTGCAACAAACCAACCAGGCACAAATCCAATGGTAAGTAATGATATTAAAACAGCATTTATCATTATTTTATCTGCTATTTGGTCAAAAAATTTTCCAAGATCTGTAACCATATTATATTTTCTTGCAATCCAGCCATCTAATAGATCTGTGAAAGAAGCTATTATGAATACTATGAGGGCTGGTAAAAAATAATTTTCACCCATAACAGTTAATATATACAATGGAAATACTGCTAAAATTCTTGAAAATGATAACCAATTAGGTATATTCAATCTACTAATTCTCCTTCCATATCATAATCAAAAGTTTCATTTATTTTTATTTTAATTAAAGATCCTTTTAATAAGTCTTTTTTGCTTTTGAAAAACACATTTCCATCTATTTCAGGTGCATCCATCCAAGATCTTGCTATGTATACTCCATCATTTTCTTCTTCGAGTATACATTTTATAATTTGATTTTCAAATTTTTTTAAGTTTATATTTGAAATATCTTTTTGTAAAGACATTAATTCATCTAATCTTTCAGCTTTTGTTTCTTCATCTACTTTATTTTTAAAATTATAAGAAGGAGTTCCTTCTTCTGGTGAATATATGAAAGCTCCAAGTTTATCGAATTCAACTTTATCTACAAAATCTAAGAGCTCTTTGAAATCTTCATCAGTTTCACCAGGAAAACCAACTATTATAGAAGTTCTTAGAATTGAAGGAACTTTTCTAACTTTTTTTACAATTTCTAATAAATTTTCCCTCATCTTTATTCTACCCATGGCTTTTAACATTTTATTTGAACCTGTTTGCATAGGAATATCAAAATAGTTTAAGATTTTATCGTTATTATGTATGGCATCTATTATTTCATCATTTATAAAATCGGGGTGAAGATACATAACCCTTATCCAAAAATCACCATCTATTTTATTCAGTTCATTCAAAAGTTTAGGTAAACTTTGTTTTCCATAAAGATCTGCACCATATAGAGTATTATCTTGTGATACAAGTATTATTTCTTTTTTTCCATTTTTTATAAGAAATTCAACTTCTTTTTTTATATCTTCGATTTCTCTACTTTTTGGATCACCTTTAAAATAAGGAATAGAACAAAAAGCACATTTTCTTGAACAACCATCTGATATTTTCACATAAGCATATGGAGTTTCAGGTATATATCTATATTCACATTTATATGTGTCGATGGGAAAAGGATGTTTATAAAAAAATTCATTATTTTCTATTTTATCAACTATCATTTGAGGAGTTATAACTCCAAACAATCCATCAGCTTCATTTAATTCTTCTCTAAATTCATCATAATATCTTTCAATCATACAACCAATAGGAATTATTTTTAAAGCGGGATTATTTTCTTTTAATGAATTATATTCAAATATAGTATCTATAGATTCTTTTTTAGAGTTTTCTATAAAACCGCATGTATCTATTATTATCATATCTGAATTTTCTGCATTTTCTTCGTATTTATAACCTTTGTTTTCTAAAATACCTCTCAGTATATCCATATCAGCATCATTTTTTGGACAACCGAGTCTTACAATATGAAACTTTTCCATTTGTTAACCTCCACAATTTACATCAGACATTAGGGCGAACTTTAGTTCGCCCGTATTTTGAATAGATTATATAAAAATTATATCAAAAAACGGGTTTAAAAAAAATAAAGTTAAAAAAATTAACAATTATTTATTCCATATTTTTCCAAAGGAAACATCGACTTTTAAAGGAACAGAAAGTTTTACAGAATTTTCCATACAGTCAACTAATATATTTTTGATTTCTTCTTTTTTATTTTCTGGAGCTTCTATTAAGATTTCATCATGTACTTGAAGTATCATTTTTGCATAATCTGGTAAATTTTTAAAAAGTTTTATCATTGCTATTTTCATAATATCAGCTGCAGTACCTTGAATAGGTGTGTTTATAGTTATTCTTTTCAAATCATGAGATCCAGTTCTTATATTTTTCATAAATCTTTTTCTGCCAAAAAGAGTTTCTACAAATCCATTTTCTTTAGCTTTATTGATAGAATCCTCTTGATTTTTTTCAACAGCTTTATAAAGTTCAAAATATCTATCTATGAATAACTTCGCATCTTTAAAAGGTATATTTAATTTTTGAGAAAGACCGTAAGGAGTTGAACCATATACGAGTGAAAAGTTAACCATTTTTCCTATTCTTCTCATATTAGAATCTACGTTTTTTTGATCTACATTAAATATTTTTGAAGCTGTGATACTGTGAATATCATCATTTGTATTATAAGCTTTTAATAAAACTTCGTCTTGTGATATGTGAGCCAATACTCTTAGTTCTATTTGAGAATAATCTGCACTTATCAATATATTATTGTTATCTTGTACTTTAATAGTTTTTCTTATTTTTTCTCCTTCAGGTTCTCTTATTGGTAGATTCTGTAAATTTGGATCTGAACTACTTAATCTACCAGTTGCCGTACCTGTTTGATTAAATGAAGTATGGACTCTACCTGTTTTTTTATTTATAAGTTTTGGGATTGAATTTATATAAGTTGAGAGTAATTTTTGATATTTTCTATATTCAAGTATTTCTGATATTATTTCATGATCATTTTTTAATAATTCGAGTGATTCTGCATCCGTAGAATAATTACCAGATTTTGTTTTTTTCTTTCCTTTTAAGCCAAGTTTTTCAAATAATAATTCTCCAACTTGTTTGGGAGAATTTGGATTAAACTCTTCTCCGGTAAATTTAGACATTTTTTCTTCAATTTTATTCAATATTTTTTGATATTCTGTACTCAATTTTTTTAAATCTTCTGAATCAAAGTAAACACCATTTAACTCCATATTGGCAAGAATTGGAACTATTGGCATTTCTATTTCCGTGAAAATTTTTATTAAATCTTTTTTATGAAGTTCTTTTGAAAGTACTTCATAAAGCCTAAAAGTTATGTCAGAATCTTCTGCTGCATATTCAAGCACTGTTTTTTCATCTATATCTTCAAGAGTAGATGAAAAAAGTTTTCCATTCATAACTTCTTTATATTTTTTTGTTGTATAGTTTAAATATTTTTGTGCGAGATCATCCATATTAAATTTTCTTGAATCAGGATTTATCAAATAAGCAGCTATCATAGTATCAAAATATGGATTATTGATAGTATAACCATACCTGTTCAATATTGAAATATCATATTTTAAATTTTGTCCTATTACTTTTTTTTCATTTAAAATTGGTATGATTTTTTTCAATATATTTTTCTTTTCATTTTCATTTATATTTTTTAAATTTAAATAAAATCCTTCAAAAGATTTAAATGAAAAGGCAATTCCTAAAAGTTTGGCTTCAAATGGATCTAAAGAAGTCGTTTCTGTATCAAAACATATGAAATCATTTTTCTTCATCATTGATATTAATTCATCTATATTTTCAGGTTTTAATTCCTTATAAGTTCCTTTTTTTGAATAATCAATTTTATTTTCAGTATCATTTGAAGAACCTAATTCAAGTTCTTTTATTAAGGATGAAAATTCTAATTTTTCAAGAAATTTTTTTAATTCTTTTTTATAGCCAGTGTATAAAATATCTTCTTTTTTAAAATCTAAAGGGGCATCCAACATTAATTTAACCAGCTTTTGACTTAAAAAAGCCATCTCTTTATTTTCGATCAATTTTTTCTTAGTTGCACCTTTTACTGAATCTATATTTTTATATATATTCTCAAGAGTTTTGAATTCTGCAAGCAATTTTTGAGCAGTTTTGATACCTATCCCTTTCACACCTGGTATATTATCAGAGCTATCACCCATCAAAGCTAATAGATCTATAATTTGATTTGGGAAAACACCCATTTTATTTTTAACTTCTTTTGAATCATATTTTTTAATGTCGGTAGTGCCTTTTTCAGGTCTCAAAATAAAAATATTCTCTTTTATTAATTGCATCATATCTTTATCAGAAGTTATTATAAAAATATTATCATAATCATTTTTATATTTTATTGCTGCAGTAGCTATTACATCATCTGCTTCATATTTATCAAAGGCTATTACATTTATTCCAAGATTTTCAACCATTTCATTTATATTTGGAAGTTGAGCAATAAATTCATCTGGTGCTTTAGGCCTTTGAGCTTTATAACTCTCAAGTAATTCATGTCTATAAGTTTTTGTCTTTTTATCCATAACAAATAATATAGAATCTTCATCTTTTTTTATATAATCATTTAAAATTTTTAACATCATTCTTGATACACCAAATATAGCATTTGTTGGTTTACCATCAGAAGTACTCATCCAATTACCTATAGCAAAAAATGCTCTATAAGCTATTCCAGAACCATCTATTAAATATAAATCAGCCATATTAAATCTCCTTTGTATATTTATTTATGTAATTAAAAATTGTCAATTTTTATTTTTGATAAATGTAACATAAAACTTATTAATTCACCATATTATTATAACATTATTTCATTACATATTTTTTGAAAGAGAATCAAAAAATATATATTTTTGTATAATTTTTTTATAAAAAAAAGGTGAAGAATAAAATCTTCACCTTTCAAAATTAATATCACATATTTTTATTGAGATAACTTATAACATTTTCAAGTTCTTTAAGTTTTTCATTTATTTCATTTTCATCTTTTCCAAAAGCGGCTTCTTTTACGCAAGATTCTATATGATTTTTTAAAATAATTGTATTAGCTTTTTTTAATAAAGCTATAGATGCAAGTACTTGATTAGAGATATCAATACAATATTTTTCATCTTCTATCATTTTTATAGCGGCTTCTGTTTGGCCTCTTGCTGTTTTTAGTATTTTTAAAGCATTTTGATGTTTTTTCATATTGCACCTCTATTTTTTTATATTTTCCTTCATTCTGAGATACTCATCTTCACTTATTTCACCTTTTGCGTATCTTTCATTCAAAATTTTCAAAGAATTATCATCGATATTATCATTAGGTATATTTCTATATCTGTTTTCATAATAATTTCTATTATTATTCTCATTTCTAAATATTATCCAAACAATTGCGATGATTATTACGATTAGTATAAAAAACATAAAACCACCTCCAAAAAAACCATTTGAGTAATAATGCATCATATAAATCAACTCCTAAAACTTATACCCCTATATAGGGGGTACTATATAATAACTCATTTATTTTTCAAAAATATTAATATAATATAAAAAATATTCGTTTTTGAATTTATCATACCAATAATTTTGGAGGATTATATTCAAAAACGAATATCTTGTATTTAAAAAATTATTTATAAAATTACATAATAATGGAAAAAAAGGTATAAAGTTCCAACTATTAAAGTGGCAAGTACAGTTAAAGAAGCCATTTTCATATATTCAGCAAAACCAATCTCTTTTCCTGTCTGTTTTTGAATTAGAGATGCTCCCACAATGTTTTGAACTGCTCCAAGAGGGGTTAAATTAGTTCCAAGATTGGCACCAATTGCATAAGCATACCATAATTCAAAAGGAGCTCCTTTTGATATTAAGACGCCGACTACTGGGGCGATTAAAAGAGTTCCTGGAACAGCACTTAAGAAAGGAATTACTAGTGCACCAACCCACATTATTATTAACATTAATACTAATGGAGTATTTATCAATGGAATGAATAAATTTGAAATTACATCTATTACTCCAATTTCTTGTAATGAAAAAGTTACTATGAACAATCCGGCATAAAAAAACATTGTATCCCAATCTAATTGTTTTGCCATCGATTCAAAATCTCTTTTTGTTAATAACATCAAAACCATGGAACCAGATATTGCTATTATTGCAATATTCATATTTATCATACTATGAAACATAAAGCCTAATAAAACAATTACAAAGATTATTAAAGATTTTATCATAGAATTTTTATCTTGAATAGCTTTTTTAGGATCCATTTCTGAAAGTTTTTTTAATTTTTCAGAAAAATTTGAAGTATCTTCTTTATAAGTAGCTTTAAACATAAAGAAAGTTATTAGAAAAGATATTATGGTTAGGGGGAGCATGGTTATCAAGAATTGTGTGAAATCAAGTTTTCCTACAGAACCTAAAACTATATTTAAAGGGCTACCTATAAGAGTACTCATACCACCTATGTTATCAACGAATATAGAAAGCATCATCAATGGAGCTGGATCTATATTTAATGTATCAGAGATCAAGAATATTATTGGAGCTATTAAAATTATAGTTACCAAATTATCAAGAAAAGCAGAAAACAGAATTACAACTATCATCAATAAAAATATTGCCGTCCAAAACTTATTCCTGCTGAGTTTGATTACATTAACCGCTGTAAAAGTAAAAAAACCACTTTCCTTCATAATTTCTACTATAATCATCATACCCAATAATATACCTAAAGTTTCAAAACTTACTATATTACCTACATTTTCAAAATTTAAACCGGGTACGGGTTTAAACATAAACAATAAAACACCTAAAAAGAAAGTTATAATAGATTTTTTAATCTTTCTTGCGAAGATTATAAAATAATAAGTTAATACCGCAATTGCCAAAACTAATACTGAGCTCATCATAATTCCTCCATTTAAAAATATTCGTTGATGTATATATATATTAACAACTTTATAATTTAGTTTTAGTTAAGCTTTATTTAAGTTTTTGAGCATATTATGAATTTTTTTCTCATATTTATAATTAAACTAATGTAATTAGAATTAAATCATTAAAATTGCTTAATTTAAAATTATATTCAATTAATTATATCTCTAAAAAGGGGTATTTTTTTTAAAAAAATCATTATTTTTATAAGAATATTGTTATAATTTTTTTAATATAGAAAATAAATTAATCTATATTTATTGTTAATTGATTTGAGTTTTTAGGCTTAAAATATATGAAAAGACTGTTAATTGATTTTATGTAAAAAATGATATAATAGTTATAAATAAAAGAAAGTGAAAAAAATATCAATAATTACTCATCAAAAATGTTCTTTAAAATTTAATAAAATTGCAACAATAATGTATAAGCTATGCATAAGATTTATCATCATTTTTACCAAAAGTAATATTTTTTATAGTATACTTTATAGGTATTATTTCCTGAGAGGTGAAAAAAATGTTTGAAAACATACAAAAAAAGCTGTCAAGTGCTTTTAAGAATTTATCAGGACAGGGTAAAATAAGTGAAAAGAACATAAAAGAAGCTGTGAGACAGGTAAAGCTTTCTTTGCTTGAAGCTGATGTTAATTATAAAGTCGTTAAAGACTTTATAGACAAGGTTAAAGAAGAAGCTATGGGCGCAAAGGTTTTAGAAAGCTTAACACCTGATCAGGAATTCATAAGAGTTGTTAGAGATAATTTAATAGAACTTATGGGTGGAAATAAACCTGAAAAGATTTCCTTATCGAGAAATCCTGGTTTTATAATGTTAGTCGGTTTACAGGGTAGTGGTAAAACTACTCATGCTGCCAAACTTGCAAAAATGTATCAAAAAGAGGGAAGAAAACCTTTATTGATTGCGGCAGATACATATAGACCTGCAGCTATAGATCAATTAGTTCAATTGGGAGATAGTCTTGGAGTACCAGTTTTTACTGGAGATAAGACTGATGCGAGAAATATAGTAAAAGAAGGTAAAAAATATGCAGAAAAATTATTACATGACATTGTTATAGTTGATACTGCTGGTAGACTTCATATTGATCAGCAAATGATGGATGAAGTTGAAGATATAAAAAATATAGTTAATCCAGAAGAAATAATAATGGTTGTAGATTCTATGATGGGTCAAGATGCTGTTTCTTCTGCAAAAGAATTTAATGATAGACTCGAGCTTTCTGGGTTCATAGTTACCAAACTAGATGGTGATTCAAGAGGTGGAGTTATTATCTCAATAAGAGAAATAACTAAAAAACCAGTGAAATTTGTAGGTGTTGGAGAAAAATTAGATGAATTCGAACCATTCTATGCAGAAAGATATGCTGGAAGAATATTGGGTATGGGAGATGTTCTTTCATTAATTGAAAAAGTTGAACAAGAAGTAGATAAAGAAAAAGCTGAAGAAGATGCTAAAAGAATGATGGAAGGGAAGATTACCCTTGAAGATTTTCTTCAAAATATAAAACAAATAAGAAAAATGGGTCCTTTGAGTAAAATACTTGAAATGATACCTGGAACACAAGGGGTAGATGTTGATACAGATAAAGGTGAAAAAGAGATGACCAAGATGGAAGCCATAATAAACTCTATGACGCCTAAAGAAAGAAAAGATCCAAAGGTTCTTACTTATTCAAGAAAGCAAAGAATAGCAAAAGGTTCAGGAACATCACTTCAAGATATAAATAAACTTTTGAAATCGTATGATCAATTGAAAAAAACGATGAAACAATTTAAAAAATTTGGTAAGAAGAAATTTTTTGGAAATAAAATGCCATTTGGAATGTAATTTAAAAAACTAATAAATATAAAGTAAAAAATCAGGAGGTGTATTTTACACATGGTAAAAATAAGATTAAACAGAATGGGAAGAAGACATCAACCATTTTACAGAATAGTAGTAGTTGATTCAAGAGAAAAGAGAAGCGGAAAGTACATAGAATCTTTAGGATATTATAATCCAATAGATGATAATGATAAATACAGACTTGATGCAGATAAGGCTTTAGAATGGTTATTAAAAGGTGCTCAACCAACAGATACAGCAAGAAGTATATTATCTAAATTTGGTGTAATGAAGAGATTAGATGAAATAAAATATGAAAAGAGACAGGCTAAAAAGGGAGAAAGTAATTAATGAAAGAACTTCTTGAGAGCATTTTGAAAAGAATTGTTAAGAAGCCTGAAGAAGTTACTATTGTTGAATTTGACGAAGAAGATAGTATAATCTTTGAAATAGTTGTTAATCCTCAAGATGTTGGACAAATAATTGGAAGAGATGGAAGAACTATAAAATCCATAAATACAATTTTAAATGCAGCAAAGGGAGAAAACGATAAAAAGTTTGTTTTGAAAGTTATAAGGTGATTATATGAAAAGGCTTGATGATCTTCTCGATGGCAAAATTGCAATAGGAAGAATAACCAATAATCATGGTCTGTATGGAAATGTAAAATTTTTTCCTTATACAAATATAAGAGAATTAGTTTTTTCTTTAGATGAAATATTACTTTATAATCCAGGGAACAAAAAATTTTTCTTTTCAAGAGTTGAAGAAGTTAAGCCTTTAAACAGGCTTTATGTTTTTCAACTTCATGGAGTAGAAGGAATAAATGAAGCAAAAAAATTAAAAGGATTTGAAGTGTATATTGAAAAAGAAGATTTACCTTCTCTTGAAAAAAACGAATATTATATATTTGAACTCATTGGTTCAGAAGTTTATTTTGAAGATGGAGAACATGCCGGTAAGATAACAGATGTTATTCAAACTGGTGCCAATGATGTTATTCAAGTAACTAAAAATAAAAAAGAAGAATATTTAATACCTTTAATCAAAGAATATATAATAGAAATGAATAAAGAAGAAAAAAAATTCATCGTTAAAAGAATGGAGTTTCTCGATGATGGAACAAAAGATGAAGATTAAAGTTTTGTCTATTTTCCCAAATATGTTTAACACTCTATTTGAATATGGAGTTCTAAAGAAGTCGATAGAAAATGGTATAGTTGATTTTGAAGCTATAAATCTTAGAGACTATACAGATGACAAACATCATGTTACTGATATTCCAGGATATGGCGGAAAATCTGGTATGGTGATGAAAGTTGAACCTTTCTTTAAATACTATGAAGAATATTCAAAAGATGGTGAAAAACCGTATGTTATCATGACTTCTCCTCAAGGAATAAAGTTTGATAATTCAGTTTCAAGATATCTATCTGAAAAGAAAAAACTTTTATTTTTATGTGGAAGATATGAAGGTATAGATGCAAGAATAGAAAAAATAGTTGATAAAGAAGTTTCAATAGGAGATTTTGTTGTAACTGGTGGAGAAATCCCTGCAATGCTTATGATAGATTCTCTTTTGAGGTTTGTGCCTGGGGTAGTTGGAGATAATGACAGTGTTATAAATGATTCTTTTTATAATGGATTACTTGATTATTCGCAGTATACCAAGCCTTATGATTTCAACGGAGAAAAAGTTCCAGAAATTCTATTGAGTGGAAATCATTTGAAGATAGAAAAATATAGAAAGAAAAACAGTCTTTTAAATACCATATTAAAAAGAAAAGATCTTTTTATAAAAAGAAAATTATCTGAAGAAGAAAAAGAACTTTTAACCGAAATAATTGGGGAGTTGTATAATAATGCTAAATAAATTATATGTTGCATTGATACACTATCCTATTCTTGGTAGAGAAGAACAGATAATATCAACAGCTATAACTAATTTTGATATACATGATATATCCAGATCATGCAGAACATATAATATAAAAAACTTTTATATGGTTTCTAATTTACCGGCACAGAGAAAGATAGTAAACAATGTAGTTGATTACTGGAGAGAAGGATATGGTAGTACATATAATCCAAATAGAAAAGATGCATTATCCGTTTTTAAAATAGTAGAATATTTAGAAGATGCTATAGAAGATATTGAAAAAATTGAAAATGAAAAACCAAAGATAGTTTTTACCTCAGCTAAACCAAGAGAAAAAGCAATTGATTTTTCTGAGCTATCGAAGGTTATTGAAGAAGAAGAAGCTCCTATTTTAATACTTTATGGAACTGGATGGGGAATGCCAGAAGAAATAAGAGATATATGTGATTATGATCTTGAGCCAATAAGAGGTAATTCTGATTTTAATCATCTTTCTGTAAGAGCGGCAGTAGCCATTTCACTTGACAGACTCATAGGAGAAAAAGTTTTAAATAATAAAAATAATATATAGGAGGGAAAAACATGGATTCCTTAATAAGAGCGATAGAAAGCAATTATAAAAGAAATGATATACCAGAATTTAGAGCAGGAGATACTGTAAGAGTTCAGGTAAAAGTTGTTGAAGGTGGAAGAGAAAGACTTCAAGCATATGAAGGAATAGTTATTAAAAAAAGAGGAGCTGGAATGGGTAAATCATTCACAGTTAGAAGAATAGGTGCGGATAGAATAGGTGTTGAAAGAGTATTTCCTATGAATACACCTTTAATAGATTCTGTAGAAGTTGTAAGAAAAGGTAAAGTTAGAAGAGCTAAACTTTATTATTTAAGAAACGTGAAAGGTAAGATCAAGATAAAAGAAAGAAGGGACTGAGCCCTTTGAAAAATAATAGCGAAGTCAAGAATAAAATAAAACATGAAGCTCTTGACTGGCTTGGTGCTATTATATATGCAGTTATATTTGGTACAATAATTAGATTATTTGTTTTAGAGACAATGATGGTCCCGACTCCTTCAATGGTTCCAACCATTAAAGAGCAGGACCGTTTTCTCGTTGAAAAAATAACATACTCTTTTGAAAGGCCAAATACAGGTGATATAGTAGTATTTTGGACACCTTTTGTTGATGTTAGAGCACAAGCTAAATTGAGAGCATTTGATAATTTTATGGATTTTTTTGCACCAAAAGAGTTTGAAGGTCATGCAAAATATGTAAAAAGACTTGTGGGAAAACCAGGAGATAATTTAAGATTAGTTCCTGTTGAAGATAGTTTTTGGGAAAAACTTGATTTAAATGAAGAAAATATAAAAAATTATCCAGATTTTTTGCAATTCATAATAAAATATTATGAAAGAATAGAATATATACCTTCTTCAGTAAAATCAAGAGTGGCACAACTCGAAATAAATGGTAAAATTCCAGAATCATTAAAAAATAGATATTATCTAATAGATGGAGTTTTTTATGAACCAAATTTTTATGATTTTTTAGCTTATCCAGAAAAAAATGAAAGAAAAATAAATCTTTCAAAATATACCATGTTTTACAAAGATAATTTTGATGGGAATTATGCTTTATATAATTTAAGACCTAATTTAGAATTTTATAAGCAAAGTAATTATGCATATGATTATGATGAAACATATAAAAAATTTGAAAAAGATTTTGATTTAAAAGAAATAATATATAGAGATGAAGAAGGACTTATAAATATAAAAATTCCTGAAGGATATTATTATTTCATGGGAGATAATTCTCTTGAAAGCTGGGATAGTAGATTTTTTGGTTTTGTTCCAGAAAACAATATTATAGGTAATATATTTTTAAGAATAGGACCACTTGATAGATTTGGTAAAGTAAAATAAAAACCGCCTTTTAGGCGGTTTTTAAATGGCGGAGACGGTGGGACTCGAACCCACACGAGGGGTTACCTCATCGGTTTTCAAGACCGACGCCTTGCCAATTAGACTACGTCTCCAATCCTCGGCTTCAAAGCCAAATATATTTTAACATAAAAGGAGCAAGTTGTCAATGTTTTTAGACGAAAAATATGTAAAAATTATGGAAAGTTATTCTTTAGATATTGAAAACAATAAGTTGCAACAAATCTCATATTATCTGAATATGTTGTTAAACTATCCAGCTAATTTGACAGCTATAAAAGATAAATATATTGCATTTGAATATCATGTGATTGATTCTATATTAGCAGCTGAAAAAACTGATGAATTTTCAAATGCAAAAATTATAGCAGACTTAGGTTCTGGTGGTGGTATTCCAGGAATAATATGGGCTATATTATATCCAGAAAAAACTTTTTATTTAGTTGATAGTATTGGTAAAAAGACAGAAGCTTTAAAAAAATTTTATCATGAACTCAAACTCAAAAATGTTAATGTTATAAATAAAAGAATAGAAGAATTTGCAAGAGAAAATATTTCAAAATTTGATATAGTATCATCGAGAGCTCTTGCAAGAGCTGATATTGCACTTGAGTATTCAGCACTCGCAACTAAAAGAAATGGTTATATAGCTCTTTTTAAGGGTCCTTTATATATGGAAGAAGAACAAAAATTTGCAAAAAAAGCATCTAAATTATTAAAAGTTAAAGAAGAAAAAATCATAAAATATAATTTGTTTGAAGAAGAACAAAAAGATAGATATATGATAATATTTAAAAAATATGATAAAACCCCTTTAAAATATCCAAGAGAGACTGGCGTACCAAATAAAATGCCTTTGGGGGGATCTAAATGATAAGATTAATAAAAGATGATTATTATTCTGGTGAGATGAATATGGCAATAGATAAAGTTCTTTCAGAATCTATAAATAATTTTGAAGATATAATAATAAGAATATATGGATGGGATAGACCAACTTTATCATTAGGAAGGAATCAAAAGATAAATAATATAGATATAGAGTATATAAAAAATAATAATATAAATGTAGTTAGAAGACCTACAGGAGGAAGGGCAGTATTACATAATGACGAAATAACTTATTTGTTTTCATGTTCTTCTAAAAATGAAAAATTACCCAAAAATATAATTAAAAGCTATATGGAAATATCTAAGGGATTAACAAACGCTCTTTTAAAATTAGGTATTCCATGTGATGTACAAAAAGCAAAAAAAGAAGTTTTAAGCAAAGATATATGTTATGATGTACCTTCTATATATGAAGTTACTATAGATGGAAAAAAGCTTATAGGATCTGCTCAGTATAGAAATGAAAAATATGTTTTACAACATGGATCAATACCAATTAAATTTGATTATGATAATTATATAAATTCTTTTACCTTAAAGAATAAAGAAAAGATGAAAGAACATTTGAAAAAAAATGTTGCAGATATAAATGAATATCTCAACGATGAAATAAACTTTGATCAAGTATTAAAAAATTTTGGAAATGAATTTTCTAAAATATTTGATCAAGAAATATATTATGAAAATATTAAAGAAGAAGAAATTTTTGAAGCGAAAAAAATAAAAAATGAATTTATTATTGAATTATAAAAAAAGGCTGGATTTATATCCAGCCTTTTTTTATATCATAATTTCTTCAGATTTTATTTTATATTTTTGAAGTTCTTCTTTCAATTCTTCCACTGTAAAAACTTTTGGTGGAGTTATTCCATTAAAATGTGGTGAAGCATATTCTATTGTATAAGCTCCAGTATTTATAAAATAAACTATATCATTATAATCTATATCAACAGGTAATTCTATTTCATCATATATAGTATCTACACTATCACATGAAGGACCAGCGAGGGTCATTTCAGCTGTTTCATGATTTTCTTTATTATTTACTACTACTTCATATCTAAAGTTTTCAATTGTTTCCATTAAACCATGAAATACACCTACATCAAGATATACCCAGTGTTTTGTTCCTTTTATACTTCTTAACAATACTTTAGAAGCCATTATTCCTGCATTCCCAACCATGGATCTTCCAGGTTCAGTGAATACTTTCAAACCATCAACCCATCCAAGATATTCTTCAATAGATTGATTAATTACCTCACCTATTTCTTCAACCATAGGTATTGGTTTAACATGTTGAACTGGCATACCTCCACCTAAATTTAGAAGTTTGAGGTTTATACCTTTTGCGGCAAGTTTTTCAAATACTTCACTTGCATTTAATATAGCTTCTTTCCATTTATGTTTATTATATGATTGTGAACCAACATGAAAACTAACACCATAAGCATTTAAACCTTTTCTATGAGCATATTCAAGTATTTGTATAACATGATCTACATCTGTTCCAAATTTGTCAGATAAAGGCCAATCGGCATCATTTGAACTGGTTGAGATTCTTCCATATACTTTTGCATTGGGAGCATTTCTTGCTATTTTTTCTACTTCCATTTCAGAATCTACAGCATAATATTCTATACCATTTTCCCAAGCAAATTTTATATCTATTTCTTTTTTTATAGTATTTCCAAAACTTATTTTATCAGGAGAAACTCCTAAAGATAATAATTTATCGATTTCACCTCTTGATGCGGCATCAAAACTACAGCCTTCATCCCTTAACAGTTCTAAAATTTTTGTATGTGAATTAGCTTTTACTGCATAAAAAACATCAACATTATTTATAGCTTTTTTTAATTTTTTATAATTTTCTTTTACATAAGATAAATCTAATACCAAAAATGGTGTATCAAGTGTTTCAGCTGCCTTTTTAATAAGAGGGGTTAATTTCATAATAAAGACCTCCTTAGAGTTGAATTTTTTTCATAAAACTATTGTCTATTTAATACTTTTAAAGTAACAGAGATAATATAGAAAAGTTAATAAAACATACAAGGTGTGTAAATATTATTAAACAAGAAAAATTATATATATATGATCTCATTTTATGATATTATTAATGGTTGAAATAATGATTAAAAGCTAATAATTGGTATATATAAAATAAAATGGAGAATGATATAATAAATATCATTCTCCATTTTATTTTATTGATTTATTTCTTTATTTAATGTAAAAATTGAAAGTAAAAATATTAATATGGATAGAATTGAAAATAAGATCACAACTGAAAAAAACATATTATAGTCTATTTGATTTGAGAATAAAAGATCTCTTATTAAATTTATAAAATGGGTAAAAGGATTAAATAGTATAATAGATTTTAGAATACCATTTATATTATCTATTGGAAAAAGTGCAGAACTTAAAAAAAATATTGGTAATACTATAAGAGTCATTATAGTTTCATATATTACTTCATTTGGCATTTTTAAACTTATAAAATAAGCTAATCCAGATAAAAAGAAAGCATTTAAAAATATTAATACTAATATACAAAGAAATCCTATAAATCCAGAACTAATAGTCACATTAAAAAATAAAGATATAAAAAACAATATAAAAATTTCTAAAAGTGATAATAAAATAGCTTCTAATATCTGTCCAAGAATCATAGAAGATCTTTTTATTGGAGATATCAAAATTCTATAAAAACTTCCATTAGATTTCATTATGAAATTTATAATACCACCACTTGAACAAGAAGAAAATGTCACTAAAAACATTATTCCAGGTAAAACAAAAGCAGTATAATTCGAAATATTAATTTTTTCCATTGTTTGAGATGCTACTGTACTATATAGAATTAACCATAAAAGAGGTTGAATTATTGTTATAATTATTGAAATTGGATTTTGAAATCTCCATTTCATATTTCTCAACATAATACTAAACATTATTATTCACCTCTTTATCTTTATTTATAATATCTATAAAAGCTTCTTCGAGGGTAGGTTTTATGATAGAGATTCCTTTAAAATCAATATCTTTTTTCAATAAAAGATTGTTTAAATCTTTAAAAATATTTTTTCCATTTTGAATACTTATAAATAATATATTTTGTTTTTTTTCATATCTTAGATTTAATTTTAAAATTTTATTTAAATCTTCAAAATTTTCAAGATTTTTCATATCTGTAAACTCTATCTTAATAACTCTTTTTTTAGTTAAATATTTTAGACTATCTGGAGATGATTGAATTATATTTTTACCATCTTTCATTATACAAATTTCATCGCTTAAATGATCAGCTTCTTCGAGATAATGTGTTGTCAAAAATATAGTAGTATTATAATTTTTGTTTATTTTTAATATTATATCCCATAATATCTTTCTAGATTCTATATCCATACCAGTTGTAGGTTCATCAAGAAAAAGTATTTTGGGATTGGATATCATATTTATAGCAATATCCAATCTTCTTTTAATTCCTCCAGAATAAGTTTTTGTAGGAAAATCTATATATTTCTCTAATTTTAATATATTTATTAAATCATTCATTCTACGATTAGATTCTTTTCTATCTATTTTATAAAGGTGGCTTTGAAATATAATATTTTCTTTTAAAGATAAATGATTATCTACAGAAATATTTTGAGATACACAAGCAATGTTTTTTCTTATTTCTTTTGAATTATTTATAAGATCTGTTCCAAAAATATTTATTTCACCAGAATTATATTTATAATAAGTTGTGAGTATTTTTATTAAAGTAGATTTTCCAGCACCATTTGGTCCAAGTAATGAAAAAATTTGTCCTTCTTTTACTTTCAAATCAAAATTATTTAAAGCTTTTACACCATTTTTAAATTTTTTCGTTACATTTCTAGATTCTATTATATATATTTTTATCACTCCTCTAAAATAGGAATTTGTATTAAAGTTATATAATTATCTTCATTACCTTTTAGAAATAATCCAGGTCCTTTCACAAAAATTTCTCTCCAAGGAGTAGACAATTTTAAATTATGTTCTTCGGCATAAATAGTTAATTCCTCATAACTTTTTTGTAAATTTGAATAAGAACCTTTATGTGTTTTACATAGAAATAAACCTCCTTTAATAGTTTTTGATTCGATAGAATTATTGTTGGGAATTTCATTTGTTGGAACACATAATTCTATTTTTGCCATTTGATTATTTTTATCAAAAAAATAATAATTAAAAAATGGTGCTCCATTATTTTGCCCTTTTATTGATTTAAATATCTTTGGGAAAAATTTATTTGCTCCTTTCAAAATTCCTTCATAATTAATTGATGCGACTTTTAATGGTTCTACATTTTCAATAGTTATAGATTCATTCATCAAAAAACCCCTTTCTTATTTATTTTTTATAGAAATCCACACTTCAAAATTTTTGCTTTTGTCAAAAGGATATACTTCAATATCAGGTAATTTACCATATTCATAATTCGAAAAAGGTAGCCATTCTTTAAAGAATTTAGTATAAATTTTTTGAACTGATTTTTCAAAATCTCCTTCTGACTTGAAAATTATCCAAGTTGATTTTGGTATATTAATTTCATACATATTTTTTGGAGCCTTTTTATTACTCGACACTGAAATATAATAGTAAATATATCTTGAATTTTTAAAATAATTAACTCCTAATATACCTTTTGGATAATTATTGTTGAATTCTTTCAATTTATTTATAAAATCATTATTTATCATTTTTTTCCAAAAATTTGGGACTATTTTAAAATTTTCATTCATATTTTCTGATAATGAAATTCTATTTCCTATAATTTTAAAACTTTCTTTTTCTACTATCGAATATTTAACATCTTCTGTTCCCGATATTTCAAGGGATAAACTTAACTTAGGGAATATATTTAAAATTGCTTTATTATTTTTTGCTTTTATTGGAGGAATACCATGCACACTTTTAAAAGCTTTATTAAATGAATTTGGGGAGGCATATCCATATTTATAAGCAATATCAATGATTCTTCCTTCATCTTTTTGTATATCGAAGGCAGCTAAAGTCATTTTTCTATTTCTTATATATTCACCCAAAGATAAACCAGTTATGTATGAAAAAACTTTTTGAAAATGATAATAAGAACAGCAAGATATTTTAGAAATTTCTTCATGAGAGATCTCAGAATTCAAATTTGATTCTATATAGTTTATTACATCATTTAAAATGTTTATCCAATTCATTTTGCACCTCCAAAATAGAGTTTAGCATAATAAAAAATTTATATCTTATCTTTTTTTGTTCATTTAGGTGAGATTATTTATAAAAAAATCCGTTATAATTTAAAAATTATAACGGAAATTTTTTTATTTTTGCTCAATTGAAGCCAATATTAAGTTAAATGATGTTTCATATATAATATCTTCTCCTCTAACTTCATTATCCGTATAAGGAATATATATATCTGGTTTAATTTCGTATTCTTCTAGTATTTCTTTATAATGATTTAAATACATTAAATAAGGAAATTTCAAAATAATATCATCAAACTTAATATCAAAAGTTTTACCTATATTCATGATAGTATTTCTACCTATTACTTTTCCAATACTATTATTTTTAAAGTAATATATGAAAAGATCACTTGAATTATAGTTTATATTATCTATTATAAGTATTACAGGATTATCATATTTATTATTTGAGGGTTCATAATTTAGTTTAATATCCGGATAAAATTCTCCATTGAATTCTATATCATTTGGATAATCATTAGAATTTCTCCCGAATATATGTAAAAATTCAGAATTTTTAATTCTTTTATATAAAAATTCATCATTTGTATTCATGAACTTCGATAATAACAAAAACATATTTTTTTCATTGCTCTTTTCAGAGTTACCCCTTATATCTATTATCAATCCTTTAGTTCTTTCAAGTTCTATATTTTGAATGAAATCTTCAAAATTTTCATCTTCAAAAGAACCTATTTTTAGATAACCGATATCTTTATCAAATATTTCAAAATTGTTTTTTGTTGAATTATAAGCATATTCATTTATCATAAAAGAATTATTTTTAAAATATATATCATTTGGATTGTACTTTTGAGAAATAGTATATTCATTTTGCTCTGAATCCTTTAATGTTAGAGTTGAAGAATCATATTTTTCATCTTTAATATAAAAATTATAAAGATTAAAAATTTTTTTTAATATTAAATCTTTACCATTTTTGACTTTTCCATAATAAGTTTTTGAAGAGATTTCTTGGATGATTTCGTCTATTGGAATATCATCTATTTTTAATAAAGTGTCACCTATTTGTATATTATCCTGAAATTCTATTGCATGAATATTATAAGCTTCTATTTTTATATCATTTCCAAATTCCTTTAATTTTATTGGAAGGGTTAAATTATAAAAGTTGTCATGATTCGAATCTATTTTAATATTTGAATCATTTAAAAAACTAATCATTTCATTCAATAAATACATTTTTTTATCTTCATTATCAGTATTTTTTATTTTATCGATATAAAAATCAGATAAATCTTTCCAATCGAAATCATATTTCTTTTCTTTTAAGTTCAAATAAGGATAATCGCTCTGAACTATATCTTTTACAAAATAATATAAATAATCGTCCTTATATTTATTTTTATAATCATTTATTATTTCATATTTTTCTTTTTCAAAGAATTCTTTTAAAGCTTTTTCTTTTGATCCAATATAAAATATTCTTTTATCAGATATTTTTATAAAACCTGCAAAAAAGATAAGAAAAATAGTTATAAGTAATATCAAAAAAATTATTGATAAATAAATGGTTTTCTTCATTTTTTAATCTCCTAACCTAAATCTTTATAATTTTATTTTTAAATTTAATTTATTCAAAGAAAATACTATTAATATTGCTATTATAGCACTTCCAATAAATTGAGTTATATTCCAAGGTATTTCAAATATAGGTATTATAGAATTTCCATATATGAATATTCCACTTATATAATAACTCATCACCATCCAAAGACCAGAAATAATTATACCTAAAAAGGTATTTAAATTAAATAAATCTTTATCCCTTTTTCTAAAAATTGATATTAGTATAAAACTTAAAATTGGGATTATTATAGATATATATAGAAGTATATTTTGTATCTTTTTTATTGTCGAATCAAGGTTTTTGATGTTATCTAAACCAGTTTCATTTATTATTTTTTGTGAATAATTTAAATCATTTTTTATATCGATTTTTAAGTTATTTAAAGATATATAAATAATTGAACTAAATAATATCCATATTATAATTCCCAATATTGTCATAATAAATGCAATGTTTTTAGATTTTTTCTTTGTGAATAGACCAATTATTCCTGCCATTATAGATTTTATTATTAAAGTTGGTAATGCCCAAAATGCATAACCTCCAATTAAATCAGCCATGGAGGCACCCAATCCGCCAGATATCATTCCTGTTTTCCATCCAAATATTATGGATGCTATAAATATCATAGAATCTCCAAGATGAATATAACCATTGGTTATTGGAACTGGTATCTTTATTAAAAGTGTTGATATAAAAACTAATGCCAACATCATTGATGTATAAGTTAATTTTTTTGTTTTCAAAATAAACACTCCTCATTTATTTTATATTTGAGATTTGAAATATAAATTTTAAATAGTTATTCTATCTTTACCAAGTTTTTTAGATTTATAGGCTCTTTTATCGGCTAAATCTAAAAGTTCTTTATATTTTGATGTTTCAGAGGAGTCAGCAATTCCTATTGAAAAAGTTATATTTGAATTTATTGAAGAAGTTTTCTCAATAAATCTTTTAATTATATCTTTAGATTTATCTTTTTTAATATTATTAAATATAAATACAAATTCATCGCCACCATATCTATAAACTCTATCATTATCTCTTATATTGTTTTTAAATAGTTTAGAAATTTTTTTCAATATTTTATCTCCTTCTAAGTGTCCATAATTATCATTGAAGGATTTGAAATTATCCATATCAAAAAAAGCAATAGATATATTTTTCCCATCTTTTTCAAATAATTTTAAATCTGAAAATAGCTTTGAATGATTATATAATTTAGTTAATCCATCTCTTTCAGCTATATTAATAACCTCATCATATTTATAAGAATTTTCTAAAGTTATAGATGCTAATTGAGTCAATACAGTCAAAATATTTAATTCTTCTTTTGTAGGTCTAAGACCTGATTCTGGTTCATCACAAGATATATAACCAATTATATCATTCATATCATTTTTTAAAGTTATTAACAATAAATCATCATATCTCCATAGATTAGATGGTTTTAAACTATCATTTATATTTACTTCATTTCTTAAAGAAAAAAGATAATCTTTATCATTGCCATTATTTGGGATGAAATAAGTTTCAAGATATTTGTTTGAGATATCGAGTAAATTCATTATTTTATCTATACTAACTCTTTTATTTTTTATTTTATTAAAATCATTTTCGCTCAAACCTTTTTGAGTTATTCTTTCAACAGTATTTTTTTTAAAATCGAACATACTTATTAAAACATGTTTATATTTCAACTGCGAATGAATAATTTTTGCAATTTCATCCAAAACAAAATATTCAGTATCTTTTACACTGAACTGCTTTAAAATATTTGAGAATTTTAAAGTTATTTCATTAAATTTTTGAAGTCTTTGATTTTTTATTATTTCATCATTTTTTTCATTTTTTAATTTAATCAATAAATAATATAAGATAGATAATAATAAATTTACTGTTATCAGAGCCATTTTAATTATATATTGATCTGAAATTAAATAGAAATATGAAAAAGGTATCAAAGTTAAAAAATGTAAGTATTCTAATAAAAAAATATTAAAATCAAAAGTTTTTAAAGTATTCATTATTATGGAATTAAATATTTTTGATAAAGTCAAAAATAAAAATATTGAGAGAATTCCATCAAATTTATAAGCTATGATAGCTGATAATATATAAGTGTTATAGTATACTAAAAATACATAGAGCCTACCATTTAAAGAACTCTTTTTTAATCTAAAAAAAGTTATAAAAGAATTTAAAAATATATATGGCAATCCTAAAATGAAGGAAAATGTAAATCCAACAATATTGCTAACAAGTCTTCTATCATATCGCCAATATATTTTTAAATTATCCGATATATAAGTTATTAAAAATAATGGTATTAAATATTTAAACTCTATATTAAATTTTTCAAATGGAATATAAGAAGTCAATAATATTCCAGTTATGATTAAAATATAATAAACAACTTTTTTTCGTTTATCCATATATTCACCTTTTGCTTTTAGGAGTTAATAAAATTATAACATAAAAATACGATTGATATTGGAGGAATTTTATGAAAAAATTATTTTTTTTACTAATTCTATTGAACTGTTTTACTTTTGCTTATTCTAACATATTTGAGTCAAAAGAATCATTAAAAATGGTTTATGATGAATCACTTCCAGATGGAATAAATGAGAGTAAAATGCTTTATAATAAAGAAAATTTTTATGTGGAATGGATAGGAAATGAAGATAAATATAAGGTCTATCATGATAATGAAAAGGTTAATAAATTAGAATATATATCAAAAGATAGTCATTTCATTCTCGAAAGAAAAGAAAATAAAGTATTTCTAATGGGAGAAAAAGAAAATAAAAAAATAGAAAAAGAATTTATATTAGATGATTTGCCATGGTTTCAAATTTATGGATATTCTTTATCTTTAATAGATTATAGTTCTGATAATATATATTTTTGGACATTTAATCCTCAAGACTTAAATTTTAAGAAAATGTATGTATATTTCAATTCTTTTGAAAATATTCGAATAAATAATAAAGACTATAACACAATGAATATAAAAATGAAAATAGATGGATTCTTATCTACTTTTTGGACTGGAGATTTTTGGATAGATTCAGAAGATAAAATTTATCTTAAATATAAAGGATTGAATATATACCCAAAATTATATACAACTGAAATAATTTTTAATAGATTTGAATAAAAAATAATCACTATAAGATTTTGCTTATAGTGATTATTTTTGATTATATTTGAATATTATCAAATAATGGTGATTAAAGAACAAAAAAAGCTTTTTTGTATCAAATATTATGTTTTTATTAGAAAGTTTATTGATTAGGAATTTTTTGCCACATCATTATGGAAATACAACGTGAGTATTTAATTGTATTTAATATATGAATATATTAAAATATCAGATGAATGAATAATTTTAGTTAGGAGCATTCCTGAAATAAAAAAAGAAAGAGGTTGAAAAAAAAGGAACCTCCCCGTAAAATAAAAGTGTAACAAGAATCCATCAAATATTTTACAAAGGAGGAACCTAAATGAATTATACACAAAATAATAAAATAAAACAAGTGGATGAAAAAACATTAGTAGTGGGAGTAGATATAGCAA